>JAYZVT010000418.1:0-3220 GCA_036155355.1 Pseudomonadota bacterium | reverse complement strand
GGTTAGGCCGGGTCGCTGATCCGCCGTCATGCCGGACTGGCCCGGTCCGGAAATCCGTAGCAGGGGGAAGCGGTGCATCTGTCGAAGCCGGCACTTCTCATCGGCCGCCTGACTGGTTGGCGCAGGGCGCTTGCCGCATTCATCGCCGGAGCGCTCTCGGTCCTGGCGCTCGCGCCGTTCTTTCTGTGGCCGATCTGTTTTGTCACGCTGCCGCTGCTGGTCTGGCTGATCGACGGAGCCGCCGCCCTGCCCGCCCGCGCCGCGCGCCTGCGCGCCGCCGCCCTGACCGGCTGGTTTTTCAGCTTCGGCTATCTGCTTGCCGGGCTCTACTGGATCGGATTCTCTTTCCTCGTCGAGGCAGACAAATTCGCCTGGCTTCTGCCTTTCGCCGTGACGCTGCTCCCGGCCGGCCTGGCGTTGTATTTTGCCGTGGCGTGTGCCGCCGCCGCCGCCTTGTGGCGCCCCGGCGTGGCGCGCCTGCTGACCTTGGCGGTACTACTCACCCTCGCGGAGTATGCGCGTGGACATCTCTTCACGGGCTTGCCCTGGAATCTCGTCGGCTACTGGGTCACCGCCGGCGACGCCATGATGCAATGGGCGGCGCTCTTCGGCGTCTATGTCCTCGCCCTGTTTGCGATTCACATTTTCAGTGTCCCGGCACTGTTCTTCTGCGCCCCCCACTGGCAAGAAATCCGCGCCCCGGTCCGTATTCTTTATGTGGCTGCCGCCGGTCTCATGCTTGGCGCGGCCAGCCTGTATGGGCACGCGCGTCTGTCCGCGCCGCCTACGCACGATGTCGCCGGCGTCCGGCTGCGCATTGTCCAGCCCAACATCCCCCAGACTGAAAAGTGGCTGCCGCAGAACCGCGCCGCCGTGTTCCGCCGTTACCTGGAGGTCAGCCGGTCCGGTGCGGATGGCACGGCCCCTGACCTGTCCACTGTCACCCACCTGGTCTGGCCGGAATCCGCCCTTCCCTTTCTGCTGCAGGACACCAACGAGGCGCTTGCCGCAATTGCCGAGTTGCTGCCCGAAGGCACCGTTCTGCTCAACGGCCAGGCCCGCGCCGAGGACCGCGTGCGACCCGACAACACGCTCGCCGGGCTGCGTGTCTGGAACAGCTTGTTCGTCATGGATTCCGCCGGGCGCATCCTGTCCATCTACGACAAGCTGCACCTCGTACCCTTTGGCGAGTATCTCCCATTCCAGCGCTGGCTGGAGGCCATTGGCCTCAGGCAGCTGACCCGCGTTCGCGGCGGCTTCGAGTCAGGTATGGGCAGGCGCTATCTCGAAGCGCCGGGCGTTCCGCCCTTCGTGCCGCTGATCTGCTACGAGGTGATATTTCCCGGCGACGTCGTCGCCCCCCGTACCCGCCCCCAATGGATGCTGAACGTAACCAACGATGCATGGTTCGGGCGCTCAACCGGGCCCTACCAGCATCTGCATCAGACGCGCCTGCGCGCGGTCGAGCAGGGATTGCCTGTGATACGGGCCGCGAACACCGGCGTCTCCGCAGTGATCGACGCCCATGGCCGGGTGCTGTCGAGCCTAGGGCTCGGTAGGGCGGGCATCATCGATACACACCTCCCCGGCGCCGCACCATCCACCCTCTACGCACAGCTGGGCAATGTAATACTCGTCGCGGCGCTCTTCGTTTATGGCCTGCTTGCTGCGGTGGCGTACTTTTTTTCGCCTCCGCGCACGACGCCTGGCAGTTGAAACTTCCAAGATGGGCTCTGCGGGCAAAAGTATTCCGTGCGCAGAACGAAAGGGGGATTGCTAACGGAACCGACTGGAGGCAATGTCCGTTGTCATGCGGAAGGTCAGCCAGGCGCTTTGCCGGACTGGCTCAGGGCGGAGATCGAAGATCCGCCAAACAGTGGCTGAGCAGTGCTATGGCCCGCAAGGGACCAAATCCCATAGACGTACATGTCGGCAGCCGCGTCAGGTTGCGCAGGATGCTGCTGGGCATGAGCCAGGAGAAGCTCGGCGAGAGCATGGGCCTGACCTTTCAGCAAATCCAGAAATACGAGAAGGGCGCCAACCGCATCGGCGCGAGCCGCTTGTTTCATCTGTCGAGGGTGCTCGGCGTGCCGGTGCAGTTCTTTTTCGAGGGCTCGCCGGGGGCCGAGAGCCAAGCTGCGGCAGGCCTCGCTGACCAGGATCAGGAAGCATTTCTTTATGAGTTCATCAACACCCGCGACGGGTTGGAGTTGAACCGCGCCTTTGTCGCCATCAAGGATCCGCGCCTGCGCAAGAGCATCGTCGATCTGATCCGCAATCTCGCGCTGAGCCAGCAATAGACAGTCTTGCCGAATCACCCGCTTGACGGGCTACGGACAGACTGCAACAACGAGCGCCGTTTTTCAGGAAAAACTTAGCGTAGGTGTGACGACGTGACCCGTAAAGATTATCTCTTCACGAGCGAGTCTGTATCCGAGGGCCATCCGGACAAGGTCTGCGACCGCATATCAGACTCAATTGTCGATCTCTACCTGGGCAAGGATCCAGGCGCCCGCGTCGCCTGCGAGACGCTGACCACCACCAATCGGATCATCCTCGCCGGAGAGGTTCGCGGCCCGTCCGATATCTCCCACGACATGATCGAAGAGTCCGCCCGCCGGTGTGTACGCGAGATCGGCTACGAGCAGGACGGCTTTCACTGGAAGAACTGCGATGTGCAGATCTATCTGCACGAACAGTCCACCGACATTGCCCAGGGCGTTGACGCCGATGCTGGCGCCGCCAAGGACGAAGGCGCCGGCGATCAGGGCATCATGTTTGGCTATGCCTGCACCGAGACCGACTCCCTGATGCCCGCGCCAATCGACTACTCCCATCGTATCCTGCATGAAATGGCCAAGGCGCGTCACGCCGGAACGGTGCCAGAGCTGGGTCCCGATGCGAAGAGCCAGGTGACGCTCCAATACGAGAACGGGCGCCCTGTACGCGCAACTTCGATCGTCGTCTCCACGCAGCACGCTGAGGACGTGGATCAGAAGAAAATCCGCGATGTCGTTCGTGGGTTTGTCGAGGACGTACTGCCAAAGGGATGGATGTGCCCGGAAAACGAGTTCTATGTGAATCCCACCGGGCGTTTCGTCATTGGCGGTCCCGACGGAGACGCGGGGCTCACCGGACGCAAGATCATTGTGGATACCTATGGCGGGGCTGCTCCGCATGGCGGCGGTGCATTCTCGGGCAAGGACCCGACCAAGGTTGA
>JAYZVT010000417.1:0-5608 GCA_036155355.1 Pseudomonadota bacterium | reverse complement strand
GCCCCCGGAACCGTCTCCCAGGTGCGCGCCTGCGCGCAAGGATTGGTGCGCTACGCCAAACGCCACGGCACCGCCATGGTGCTCGTCGGTCACGTCACCAAGGACGGCCAGATCGCCGGACCCAAGGTGGTCGAGCACATGGTCGATACGGTTCTTTACTTTGAGGGCGACGGCGCCCACCGTTTCCGCATCCTGCGCGCGGTCAAGAACCGCTTCGGCCCGAGCGACGAGATCGGCGTCTTCGAGATGCGCGGCGACGGCCTGAAGGAAATCGCCAACCCCTCCGAACTCTTCCTTGGTGAACGAGACGCCTCCAGCCCCGGCGCCGCGGTCTTCGCCGGAATGGAAGGCACCCGGCCCGTGTTGGTAGAGATACAGGCGCTGGTCGCCCCCTCGCCGCTCGGCACGCCCCGCCGCGCCGTCGTCGGCTGGGATTCCAACCGGCTGGCCATGGTGCTGGCCGTACTCGATGCGCGCTGCGGGCTGCGTCTCGGAGCCCATGACGTTTATCTTAACGTGGCCGGCGGCCTGCGGATTTCCGAGCCTGCGGCGGACCTGGCCGCTGCCGCGGCACTGGTCTCCTCCTTCACGGGTGTTGCGCTTCCTCCCGATTGCCTCTATTTCGGCGAGGTTTCGCTGTCAGGCGCAATTCGCCCTGTCGGCCAGATGGGTGCACGATTGAAGGAAGCCGAAAAACTCGGCTTCCAGTCCGCCGTGCTTCCCGCCCGCATTGACGCCGACGTCACCGCGACGGCTCTGGAGGTCAGGAAAGTGTCTCATCTCGGAGAACTCGTCGCCAGTCTGGCCGCACGAAGCGTCGCCGACGACGGCTAGGCCCGGTTAAACACATTTTTCGGTTCCGTTGCCGCCCGCCTTGCCTTAAACCCGCCCTACTGCTGCTAATCAGTCAATTGTGGTAGTCTCCCTCTGCGAAAGGACCTCGCGATGCCGTTCTCCTGGCTCGATATCATCCTTGCGGCGATCATGCTGATCTCGGGCTTCCTGGCCATGCTGCGGGGCCTGACGCGGGAGGTGCTCTCCATCCTGTCGTGGGCGGTCGCCGCACTCGCCACCCTTTATCTCTTTCCCAAATACCAGTCGCAGGCGCGTCTTTACGTGGAACCGGCGCTGCTCGCCGACGCTCTCCTCGCCGCCGGTATTTTCCTCGTCGTCCTCATTATCGTCAGCCTGATCACCGTGCGTGTTTCCGACCGGGTGCTGGACAGCCGCGTGGGCGCCCTCGACCGTACCCTCGGCTTCGTATTCGGCCTGGCCCGCGGCCTGGTTCTGGTTGTGATCGCCTATCTTTTCTTTTCCTGGCTGGTGCCCGAGGAGCAGCAGCCGCAATGGATCAAGGAGGCGCGATCCTTGCCCATTCTGCGCCAGACCGGCGACGCCATCGTGTCACTGCTTCCGGAGGACCCGGCAGCCCATCTTCCGGGCGCCGCAGGAGGGAGCGGCGACAAGCCGCAGCCCGATGCCCCTGCAACTCCGGCCGGTCCGCGCACATCTATAGACAGTCCGGCAAAAGTTACTGGGCTTGCCGGAGACTCGCGCTATGTTGCAGCAAGGAGCGAGTAGGCGCCGGCCCGCTTTTCCGGTGCATTTTGGGCTGTTAGCGCGTTGAACCCCGGCACAGACGCGGCGGAGCCATGAACGACCTGACACGTTTTGGAGATGACCGTCTCCGCGAGGAATGCGGCGTTTTCGGGATTTTCAACCATCCCGACGCGGCAGCCCTGACCGCGCTTGGTCTGCATGCCCTTCAGCATCGCGGCCAGGAAGCCGCCGGCATCGTTTCCTTCGACGGTGCCCGCTTCCACACCGAAAGGCGGCTGGGCCTGGTTGGCGACCATTTCACCCGGCGCAGTGTCATCGACCGCCTTGCCGGCAATGCCTCTATCGGCCATGTGCGCTATTCCACCACCGGCGAAACCGTGCTGCGCAACGTGCAGCCCCTGTTCAGCGACTTCGACTCCGGCGGCTTCGCACTGGGACACAATGGCAACCTCACCAATGCCCTGACCATCCGCAAGGAGCTGATCCGCGAAGGGGCGATCTTCCAGTCAACCACCGACACGGAAGTCATTACCCACCTCGTCGCCCGCAGCAAGAAACGTCTCATCATCGAAAAATTCGTGGATGCGCTGGTGCAGATCGAGGGCGCCTATGCCCTTGTTGGCCTGACCAACAAGAAACTGATTGGCGCGCGCGATCCGGTTGGCATTCGCCCGCTCGTGCTCGGCCGCCTTGGCGACTCCTACGTGCTGGCATCGGAGACCTGCGCTTTCGACATTATCGGCGCGGAATTCGTTCGCGAGATCGACAACGGCGAAGTCGTTGTCATCACCAAGGACGGCATCGAGAGCCACCGGCCCTTCCCGGCCCGCCCCGCCCGTCCCTGCATCTTCGAATACATCTATTTCGCCCGTCCCGATTCAATCGTTGGCGGGCGTTGCGTCTACGACGTGCGCAAGTCCATGGGACACCAGCTCGCGCGCGAAGCGCCTGTTGCGGCCGACGTCGTCGTTCCCGTTCCAGATTCCGGTGTGCCTGCGGCCATCGGCTTTGCCCGCGAGGCCAACATCCCCTTCGAGCTGGGCATTATCCGCAATCACTATGTGGGCCGCACTTTCATTGAGCCCGAGCAGCAGATCCGCGCCCTCGGCGTGCGGCTGAAACACAGCGCCACCAGTTGCGAAGTCCGGGGCAACCGCGTTGTCCTCATCGACGACAGCATCGTACGTGGCACCACGTCCATGAAGATCGTGCAGATGATGCGCGACGCCGGCGCGACCGAAGTGCATATGCGCATCGCCAGCCCACCGATTACGCATCCCGATTTTTACGGCATCGACACACCCGACCAGGACAAGCTGCTCGCCGCTACCCATGATCTGGAGTCCATGCGCAAGTCCATTGGCGCCGACAGCCTTGCGTTCCTCTCCGTGGACGGTATCTACAAGGCCATGGGCTACAAGGGCCGTGACGCGGACCGCCCGCAATTCACCGACCACTGCTTCACCGGGGAATACCCCACGCGCCTGCGCGACCGCGAAGGCACGCCCATGCAGAAGCAGCTCTCCTTCCTCGCCGAAGTTGGCTAGGGCCCGCTGCCGGCATAGCCGCATCGCGTGACCGGCATGTCTAAGCATCGCCTGCAGGATCGCATTGCCCTGATTACCGGCGCATCGCGCGGCATCGGCCGCGCCGTGGCTCTCACCTATGCGCGCGAAGGCGCTCACGTCATCCTTGCCGCGCGGACAACTGGCGGCCTTGAGGAAGTGGACGACGAGATTCGCGCCGCAGGTGGCGCCGCTTCGCTGCTGCCCCTCGACCTCAGGCAAGGCGACAAGATCGACCGCCTGGGGCCTTCCCTGTTCGAGCGCTGGGGCCATCTCGACATCTTTGTCGGCAACGCCGGGCTGCTGGGAAATCTCTCCCCGCTGACCCATGTGCGCGAGCGCGACTGGAACATGGTGCTGGACGTCAACCTCACCGCCAACTGGCGGCTGATCCGCACCCTCGACCCTCTGCTGCAGCGGTCGCAGGCCGGGCGGGCGATTTTCGTCACCTCGGGCGCGGCAACCAATTGCCGGCCCTACTGGGGTCCCTATTCGGTCTCCAAGGCGGCCCTGGAAGCCCTGGTGAAAACCTATGCAGGCGAAATGGCCAATACCTGCGTCAGGGTCAACATGATCGACCCTGGTCCCGTGGCCACCGCGATGCGCGCCAAGGCCATGCCTGGCGAGGACCCGGCAACGCTCACCCAGCCGTACGATCTGGCCGAGACATTTGTCCGCCTCGCCGAGACCGCATTCACAGACAACGGCACCATCGTCGAATACGCACGGCGCTAGGGCTGCTGTTCAAAAACATCTAAGGATCAGTCGATTGCGGCACTGTCCTGCAGAGGGATCTGACTGCTCTCGACAGTGGCCATGGCACCCGCGCGCGGCTGCTACTCCGCGTGCCGCTGAAATAACCAAGTCTAGCCGTCCAGTTCCATAACCATGCCGTCATAGGCAGGCTCCACGCCCGGAGGCAGCTCCCGCCGCAGCGTGTCGTAGTCCATGTCCACATGCATATGGGTCAGGATGGCGCGCTTCGGCTTCACTACGCCGATCGCCTCCAGTGCTTCCGACAGGCTGAAATGACTGGGATGGCGCGTGTGTCGCAGCGCATCAACGATCCAGATATCCAGGTCCTGCAACAACAGCCGGGTCTCGCCCGGCAATCGATTGATGTCCGGCGAATAGGCAAGCCCGCCGAAACGGAAGCCCAGAGATTCGATCTCCCCGTGGCCCTGGAGGAAGGGCATCGCTTCAATGGCCCCGCCCGGTCCTTCTATGATGAAACTCCTCCCCGCCTTGATTTCCGTTCCATTCAGGATGGGCGGATAGGCGCTGTCCTCTGGCGTGTTGAAGCAATAGCTGAAGCGGCTGTGCAGAATGGCCCCGGTCCGGCCGTCGTAATAGACATTGACGCGGCGGCGTGCGTTGAACGCCACCACACGCAGGTCGTCGATCCCATGGGTGTGGTCCGCATGGTCATGGGTAAACAGCACACCATCAAGAAGGCCCACGCCCACATCAAGTAGCTGCTGACGGATGTCCGGCGGCGTGTCCACCAGAATGCGGGTCACGCCATTCGGTCCCTGCCGCTCTACAAGCAGCGCGCAGCGCCGCCGGCGGTTGCGCGGGTTTGCGGGATCGCACTTGCCCCAGTCGCCGCCGATGCGCGGCACACCACCCGACGTGCCGCAGCCCAGAATGGTGAATGTCAGGCTCACACCCCGGCGCTCCCCGCGGGGCGTCGCGCGCGGGAAAACAGTCGGAAGAAATTCTCCGTCGTTGCGTCCGCCAGCGCCTTGGGGGAAACGCCCTTCACCCGCGCCAGCTCGGCTGCCGTATGCGCCACCCAGGCCGGCTCGTTCTTCTGCCCCCGGTGCGGTTCAGGCGCGAGATAGGGCGCGTCCGTCTCCACCAGCAGGCGGTCCATGGGAACCTCCGCGGCAATGGCGCGAAGCTCATCGGACTTTTTGAAGGTCAGCACGCCGGAGAAGGAAACGTAGAGCCCAAGCGCCAGACCGCGCCGAGCCAGATCCGGCCCGGCCGTGAAGCAGTGCAGCACCGCCTTGAACGGCCCCTTCGACATCTCTTCCTCAAGGATGCGCGCCGTGTCGTCGTCCGCCGCCCGTGTATGGATGACGAGCGGCAATCCCGTTTCCCTGGCCGCAGCGATATGGGTGCGGAAGCCCAGTTCCTGGTCCTCGCGCGGCGCGTTGTCCCTGTAGTAGTCGAGCCCGGCCTCACCGATCGCCACCACCTTGGGATGTTCGGCAAGGCGCACGATCTCCTCAGCGGCAATGCCCTTTTCTTCGTCCGCGTTGTGTGGATGGGTGCCCACCGAGCAGAACACGTTGTCATGGGCTTCGGCGATGGCGCGGATCTCGTCGAACCTGCGTATGCGCGTGGAGATCGTCACCATGGCGCCGACGCCGGCAGCCCTAGCGCGCGCCATCACCTCGTCCATCTGTCCCGCGAGATGCGGGAAATCCAGATGGCAGTGGCTGTCTACCAGCATCAGGACGCCGCCTCCGCCTCGC
>JAYZVT010000416.1:0-3682 GCA_036155355.1 Pseudomonadota bacterium | reverse complement strand
GGGTGCTCCATCCGTCATTTGTCTGTCAGCTTGCCCGTTGGAAGTCCTGTGCGTCGGGCAGGAACACCCGCAGCGTAGCAGCCACGTCCTCCGCCCGCGCCGTGGTCAGCAGCATCGACTCCCCCGGGAGCCCCCGATACTCCGGGTGCCGGGCCAGATAATCCTCAAGGCTGTCCGCCACCACCTCCGGCTGGCCGAGCAATCGCGTCGAGGCCGGCAGGTGACGCCGGAACAGGTGCTCCACCAGAGGGAAATGGGTACAGCCAAGGATAGCCTGATGTGGCGTCTGCCCGGGACAACGCGTGAGCAGTCGCTCCACATGCCTGCCGACGATCACGTCAAGCTCCGCCTCGGGTCGCCCCTGCTCGATCGGCGCGACCAGATCGGCGCAGGCCTCCTGCAGCACAGTTGCCTTCGGGCAGCGCTTGCGGATTTCCTCAACATACACCTTGCTGTCGATGGTTCGCGTGGTCCCGAACACCGCGAGGACGTCCGTCTTATATTTCTGCGGATACTGCGGCGTGGTCACAGCCCATGGCGTCTGGGTCGCCGCTTCAACCATCGGCGCAACGATGCCGATGACGTTGTGACCCCTCCACCGCGATCCGGGCAACCAGTGCTGCTGCAGCGTCCGGCAGGCGACCGCCGTCGCTGTGTTGCAGGCAAGAACGACAAGCTTGCATCCCCGCCCGAACAGCAGCTCCACGCCCATACGCGTGAGATCGACCACTTCGCTGGAGGGGCGGTCGCCATAGGGAACGTTGGCGTGGTCGCCGAGATAGAGGAAACCCTGTTCGGGAAAGCGCCGGGTCAGCGCGCGATAGACGGTGAGCCCGCCATGTCCGGAGTCGAACAGTCCAATCATTTGCCGCGTTCAGACCTCCGCGGGCCTGCTGCGAAACGGCGCCTCAGCGCCGGGAAGCCCTACTCCGCCGCCGCCTTGGAGCCTGCTGCGCTGAGCGCATCTTCCTGCTCCTTGAGAATGTCGAGGCGCGGCATCGCCACGACATTGTAGCCGCAGTCGGCGAAATGCACCTCCCCGGTGACGGCTCCGGACAAGTCGGAGAGCAGATAAAGCGCCGATCCGCCGACCTCGTCGAGCGTCGGCGTGCGCGCCATAGGCGCATGGTCCTTCTGGTAATTGAATATGGTGCGCGCGTCGGAAACCCCGGCGCCCGCCAGCGTCCGCATCGGCCCTGCCGACAGCGCATTGACGCGGATGCCCAGCGGACCGAAATCGACCGCCAGATAGCGTACGCTGGCTTCCAGCGCCGCTTTGGCAACACCCATGACGTTGTAGCTCGGCACCACGCGGGTCGCGCCGCCATATGACAAGGTGAGGAGGCTGCCGCCCTTGTCCATCAGCGCCGCCGCCCGCTTGCAAACCTCAGTGAAGGAGAAGCAGGAAATGACCATCGTGTGAGTGAAGTTCTCGCGGCTCGTATCCGCATAGCGCCCACGCAATTCGTTACGGTCCGAGAAGGCAAGCGCATGTACGACGAAGTCCAGTCGGCCCCAGACGCGTTTGATCTCGGCGAAGCACTTGTCCACGCTCTCGATGTCTTCAACATCGCAGGGGACAATGATCTTTGATCCGACGGACTGCGCCAGCGGCACCGCCCGCCGTCCGAAGGATTCGCCCTGGTAGGTAAAGGCAAGCTCCGCGCCGTGCCGTGCCAGCATATGCGCGATACCCCAGGCGATGGACCTGTCATTGGCCACGCCCATGACCAGGCCCCTCTTGCCCGCCATCAAGAGGCCGGGCGCTGCATTGTCATTCGCACTCATAGGTTCACCGGATCGACGATCCGCTCCACTGCCACGCGGCCAACGCCGCGGCCTCCGCCTATGCGTCGAGCCGCTTGAAAACCAGTGTCGCGTTGGTCCCGCCAAAGCCAAAACTGTTGGACATGACACAGTTAATCTCGGCATCGTCGATACGCTTCGTCGCAATCGGCATATCGGCCATGTCGGGGTCCATGTTCTTGATATTGGCGGATTCACAAACGAATCCGTTGTTCATCATTAAGAGGGAATAGATCGCCTCCTGCGCGCCCGCCGCGCCGAGCGAATGCCCGGTCAGCGACTTGGTGGCGCTGATTGCCGGGATGTCCTTGCCAAAAACCTCGCGGATCGCCTCGATCTCCTTGATGTCGCCGATCGGCGTCGAGGTGGCGTGAGGATTGATGTAATCGACTTTCACTCTCAGGTCCTTCATCGCCAGCTTCATGCAGCGCACCGCGCCCTCCCCGCTCGGCTGCACCATGTCGAAGCCATCGGACGTGGCTCCATAGCCGGCCACCTCGCCATAGATGCGCGCGCCGCGCGCCTTGGCGTGCTCAAGCTCCTCAAGCACAACCACGCCCGCGCCGCCCGCGATGACGAAGCCGTCCCGGTCCCGGTCATAGGCCCTGCTGGCGGTCTCCGGCGTGTCGTTGAAATTGGACGACATGGCGTTCATGGCGTCGAAGAGGACTGATAGCGTCCAGTCGAGTTCCTCCCCGCCGCCGGCGAAAACGATATCCTGCTTGCCCCACTGGATCATTTCCGCGCCGTTGCCGATGCAATGGGCCGACGTCGAGCAGGCCGACGAGATGGAATAGTTCACACCCTTGATGTGGAAGGGCGTGGCGAGCGTCGCGGAATTGGTGCTCGACATGGACTTCGGCACCTCGAAGGGGCCGACCTTTTTCGGTCCCTTGCTGCGAGTGGTGTCCGCGGCCTGCACGATGGCTTTCGTCGAGGGTCCGCCCGAGCCCATGATCAGGCCCGTGCGCTCGTTGGAGACCTCTGAACTTTCCAGCCCCGAGTCGCGGATGGCCTGTTCCATGGCCAGGTAGTTCCAGGCCGCGCCCGCGCCCATGAAACGCCGCACCTTGCGGTCGATGACCTCTTCCCAGTCGAGCCGGGGGGCACCATGAACCTGGCAGCGGAACCCCAGCCGTGCATAGTCGTCGGCCTTGACGATGCCGGACTTCGCCTCCCGCAGCGAGGCCAGGACCTCCTGGGCGTTGTTGCCGATGGACGACACGATGCCCATTCCGGTGACGACGACCCGTCTCATGCAGTTGTCCTTCTCGACTCGCAGGCGCCGCGAACGCGCCGCGCCGGTTTTCGGGAATAGCCCGCTGCCTCAGGCGCCGGCCGGCGCCGCCTCTCCCGCACCGGCCTCGAACAGGCCGACCCGCAGGTCCTTGGCGCTATAGATCTCCTGCCCGTCCGCGAGCAGCACGCCATCGCCGACCCCGAGTGTGAATTTCCGCCGGATCACCCGCTTCAGAGTGACAATATACTCGAGCTTGCTCACGCTGGGCACCACCATGCCGGTGAATTTGACCTCGCCGACGGAGAGCGCACGGCCCTTTCCCGGCGCGCCGAGCCAGCCGAGGAAGAACCCCAGCATCTGCCATAGCGCATCGAGCCCCAGGCAGCCCGGCATCACCGGGTCTCCCTTGAAGTGGCAAGGGAAAAACCAGAGGTCCGGCTTGATGTCCAGTTCAGCCACCACTTCGCCCACACCATGCTCGCCGCCCGTCTCGGAGATCCGCACGATCCGGTCGAACATGAGCATTGGCGGCAGCGGTAACTGCGCGTTGCCGGGTCCGAAAAGCTCTCCCCGCGCGCAGGCAAGCAGCGCCTCATAGTCGAAATTGGCTCTCTTTTCGGCCATTGCTCCTCATCC
>JAYZVT010000415.1:0-4913 GCA_036155355.1 Pseudomonadota bacterium | reverse complement strand
AGGCAGATCCTCGACGAAGGACATCAGGATCACCTGCCTCTGCTTTTGCGGCAGCTCAGCCACCGCCTTGGTGACGCGGGTTTCCTGCTGCCTGACGGTCATCAACTCGTCGCCTCCCATTCCCGTCGCCGCGATATCGCAGTCCTCGATGTCCACGTAAGGCTGAGAGGACTGGCGACGGATACGGTCGATGCGCATGTTGCGGGCAATGGTGAATATCCAGGCTCCGGGGGTGCCGCGTGACGGCGTGTAGAGGCGGGCCTTGGTCCAAACCGCGGCCATGGCGTCCTGCATTACGTCCTCCGCAAGATCGGCGTCGGCGCCCTGCGACATGAGCAGGGCCTTGATGCGAGGACCGAAATGCAGGAAAAGGCGTTCGAATGCGCCGCGATCGCGCTTGTGCGCGATGCGTGCGAGCAAGCCGGCAAACTCGGCCGCACTGGCCGAGGCTTGCCGGGACCCCTGTTTCTGGTTGGCGCGGGCTGCCACGTCCATATTTACGGTCCGACGGAACGCGCGGGAAATACGGAAATGGCAAGCGGCCGGATCACCGGCCAAGGCGCAATATTTTCAATGGTAAACCGGTCGGCGGGCCTGTCAGGGATTGATGCGGCTGATTTTCGATCCCTCCAGGGTCAGGTTGTACATCAGACCCTTGCTGTTGAAGACGAAGCCGACGATGGGATCGACAATGTTGTCAGTGGTCACCTGCCCGCCGGCGCCGATTGTGAGTAGGGTAACGGAGCCGTCCACGCCGATCTCGAATCCCGCCCTGTTGCGGAAGCCGTCGAGGGCGGACTGGGTCATGAACATGATGATGACCGACCGGGTCTGGATGCCAAGCTGGAAGCCGACGGACGCAGCGATGATGTTGTAGTAGCCGACCGGGCGCCCGCCGACATGCAGGGCGCCTTCGCCATATTCACCGCCTATACCGAAGCCCGCCTTGACGATGGAGGGGAAGATCAGCACGGCAGCAGCCTTGTTGGCGAGGTCTCGCCCGCCGCGCACATCGCGGAAGAACCGGTTGAGGGTGTCGGTAACGTCGGCGTTGATGGAAGCGGCGGACGCCTGCGCGCGCGGCGCGGCCGCGAATGAGACGATGACGACACTCAGCACCAGCAGCAGCGTTCTGAATCCTGGCATGACGTTTCCCCGGCTGACGATTGTACGAATCACCAGCAAGCCTAACGGTGCCGGACCGCGGATCAAAGCACGATCCCGCGTCCGGCAGTGTTGGCGAGGGTGCAGTCAGCCTTTCGGCGGCTGTGCTACCACGTCTCCGTAGGCGTGACGCCTGGTGATGAGGCCGGCGTGGAGGAAGACGTCCACGGTGACTTCATAGGCCGGTTTGGTGATCTCCACATGGGGCGTCCAGGTGCCGAGCTTCTGGTACACGTCGATACACTTCGCCAGGACGTCCTCGTCGATCTTGGGGAAATAGGGCTTTTCCGCCCGCGCTATCTCCGCGGCGGGCGTTTCGTTCATATAGACGCGGCACTTGCGGTAGGCTCGCATGAAGGCCTTTGCCATATCCGTCTTCAACCAATCGCGGGTGGCTGCAAGACTGGAGAAGGCACAGGGGCCGATCTTGGGACCGACCTGCGCGACGACGTGGCCGACGCCGTCCTTTTCCAGTAGCTTGGGGAAGGGCCCCTGCTGCTGCACATAACGGCCCTTGCCCTCGCGAAAGGCCTTGTCGATGTCGGCCGCGCCGCCGGGCGTGATGGTCCTGATCTTCGCGTAGTCGATGCCGGCCTTGTGGCAGGCATATCGGAACATGGCGTTGGGCTGGCCGCCACCGAACAGCACCATCTCAGCGCCCTCGAGCTTCTTCCACTCGAATTTGGGGTCGGGCTCGCGAGCGGTGATGAAGAAGCCGTCCATTTCGTTGATCTGCGCGAAATGCACGACCGGAGGCTTTTCGCCTTTCTCCAGCGGCGTGAAACTCTGGGACAGGGCGGACTGCGCCACATGAGCGGATCCGTCCTGCAGCGCAGCGATGGCCGAGACGCCAGGCGGTGACACGGACCAGTCGGCCTCCAGGCCTTCCACCTTCAGGAAACCGCCGGACATCATCGAGATGAGCGGCGAGTAGAATGCGGAGAAAAGGGTGAACTGGATGTTGATCTTTTCGGCCATTCGTCGTCTCCCTTCCGGCTAGCCGCCGAGATAGTCGTTGATCCACTTGTCGTAATCGCCGTCGCGCATGACGCGCTTCATCAAGTCGCCCGAGGCCACGCCCTTCAAGTCGCCGGGCTTGACGCCGTCGCGCAGCGCCTTGAGCGTGTCATGGACGGCCTGCACGGCAGCCATGAAGGGTTGATGGCCCTGCAGGCAGACGCGCACGTTGAGGCCGGACAGCCAGCCAAGATCCTGCAGGTCAGCAGGACTGCCGCCGATGACCAGCGGCAGCTTCACTTCAGCCGCCACCGCTTCCAGGTCCGCACGCGTCTTGACGCCGACCAGAAACAGCGCGTCCACGCCCGCCTTCTCATAGGCTTTCACGCGGGCGATGCCATCCTTCAGGTCGAAGGGCACCATGCTGGTCCGCCCGACGATGGTGAGGCCCTTGTCACGGCGAGCGGCGAGCGCTGCCTTCATCTTGCCGACGCCCTCGTCGATGGAGATGAAGTCGGCCTTGCGGGGCGAGCTGTAGGCCATCGGCAACAGCGTATCCTCGATGGACATGCCGCAGATGCCGGCGGTTTCCAGCTCCTCCACGGTTCGCATGACGTTGAGCGCGTTGCCGTAGCAGTGGTCGGCATCGACCATCAGCGGCAATTGGCCGGCACGGCAAATGCGTCGGCACTGTTCGGCGAACTCCGTCATGGTGACGACGATGTGGTCGGGCGCACCCAGCACCACCTGCGACGCGACGGAGCCCGCGAACATACCCATCTCAAAGCCGATGTCCTCGGCGATGCGCGCGGAAATGGCGTCGAACACCGATCCGGGATGCACGCAGCGTTTGCCAGTCATGATGGCGCGGAATTTCTCGCGCCGTTCCTTGAAGCGCATGGTCTGTCCCTCTGGCTATTGTTGCGGACGGCGGGTCAGGACGATCCAGCCACCTTCATGACGAAGGGATTGCCGGTGCCCTCGGCGGTGCTGATCCAGACGCTCTTGGTCTGAAGATATCCCTCGATGGCCTCCTGGCCGTTCTCGCGGCCAATGCCGGAGGCCTTGTAGCCTCCGAAAGGAGACGTGACGGAGACGGCGCGGTAGGTGTTGATCCAGACCGTTCCCGCGCGCAGGCGTCGCGCCATGATGGTCGCGCGCTTGACGGAACGCGTCCACACGCCTGCGGCGAGGCCATAGATCACGTCGTTGCCAATGCGCACGGCGTCTTCCTCGTCCTTGAAGGGAATGACGGAAAGGACGGGTCCGAACACCTCCTCCTGGGCGATTCGCATCTGGTTGTTGACGCCGGTAAAGATGGTCGGTTTGACGAAATACTTGCCGCCGCCCTCCTTGGCCGATGCGGGGCCGCCCCCCAATACGCAGGTCGCGCCCTCACTCTTGGCGATGTCGATATAGCCCAGCACCTTCTCATATTGCGGCGGCGTGGTGACAGGGCCGACCTGGGTGTCCGGTTTCTTGGGATCGCCCATTCTTGCAGCGCTTGCCACCTTGACCAGCTTGTCCACGAACTCGTTGTGGATCGACTTTTGCACCAGTAGGCGCGAGCCGGCGATGCAGGTCTGCCCGGTAGCGGCGAAGATGCCGGAGATGGCGCCGTTGACCGCATCGTCGATCTCGGCGTCGTCGAAGACAATGTTTGGAGACTTGCCGCCCAGTTCGAGAGAGACCTTCTTCAGGCCTCGCGCCGCCAATTCATAGACGCGTCTGCCGGTGCTGCCGCCGCCGGTGAAGGCGACCTTCGCCACCCTGGGATGCAGGACAAGCGGCTCTCCTGCCTCCTGGCCGAAACCGGTGACAATGTTGACGACACCGGCGGGGAATCCTGCTTCCTCGACGAGCTTCATGAACTCCAGTACGGACGCCGAGGTGAATTCGGACGGCTTGATCACGGCCGTGCATCCGGCCGCAAGCGCTGGCGCGAGCTTCCATGCCGTCAGCATCAGCGGTGAGTTCCACGGCGTAATCATGGCGCAGACGCCGATGGGCTCGCGCAGCGTGTAGTTGAACGTGTCGGGCTTGTCGGAGGGAATGACCGCGCCCTGAATCTTGTCGGCGAGGCCACCGTAATAATAGTACCACTCGGGCAGATACTTGCACTGGGCGAGCATCTCGGCGATCAGCTTGCCGTTGTCGCGGACTTCCACCTGAGCGAGCTTTTCCGCGTCGCGAGCGATGAGGTCGCCGAGCTTGCGCATCAGACGACCGCGCGAGGTCGCGGTGGTCTTGCTCCAGGGTCCTGAGTCCCAGGCGTCATAGGCAGCGTTGACCGCGCGGTCCACGTCTTCCGCACCGCATCGCGGGATCAGCGCCCAAGGCTCGCCAGTGTAAGGATCGAAACTCTCGAAGGTCTTGCCGCTGGCCGCATCGACCCACTTGCCGCCAATGACTGTCTGATACTTGCTGAGCGCCTGCATGGATGACGTCCCCTCCCGTGGGGCCTTGTTTTCCGCTTTTACCCTCTAGCTTGCGGGCATGGGCGTCCCGCCGCAAGCGTGAATCTCACGCAGGAGTTGCGCGGGCATGGGCGAAGTTCAATTGTTGCCGGTAATTGTCTTATAGGCAGCAAGGGCGCGCTGGCGCGCCATGTCATGGGCAACGACAGGCTTGGGATAGGTCTGACCGAGCACCACTCCGGCCTTTCTCAATACCGAGGGCGAGGCGTCCCAGGGCGCATGCAGGGTACCGTTCGGCAGCTTTGCCAGTTCCGGCTCCCATTTGCGGACATAGTCGCCTTTGGTATCGAATTTCTTGCCCTGCAAGACGGGATT
>JAYZVT010000414.1:0-3267 GCA_036155355.1 Pseudomonadota bacterium | reverse complement strand
GCGCAGCCGCACGCGATAGCCGCGTGCCTGCAGCAAGGCACCGAGAGCCGCTGATGCGAGGCCTTTTCCGAGCGAGGAGACCACGCCGCCGGTAATGAAGACGTACCGCGCCATGGGCTTGCAGAGTATCTGGAATGGGTGCCGATTCGAAGCGCCTTATTGCCCCGCCCGGCAGATTTCTGGGGAAGCGATTAACCGGTTACTGAGACTGGGGGGCCTGCGGCGCGGCGGGCTGCGCGGGGGCTGCCGGCGGGGACGCGGGGGGCAGCAGGAGCCCGCCCTGGGCCGGGGTCTGGCCGCCTAGCGAATCAATCAGCGAGCGTGGAGCCGTGGACTGGCGGGCAACGATCGTCAGCAGGATGCTGGTAGCGAAAAAGGCCACCGCGAGCATGGCGGTCACGCGTGTAAGCAGGTTCGCAGCGCCACGGCCGGTCATGAAGCCGCCCCCGCCCCCGCCGCCGCCAATGCCCAGCGCGCCCCCCTCGGATCGCTGCAGCAACACCACGCCCACGAGGGCGGCGGCAATCATCAGGTGGATAACAAGGAGAACGGTGGTCATTTCAGGGGTCCGTGTCGCTTTCCGGCCCGGCTTTTACAGGATGGAGCCGAGTTTGGCCAGCCCATGGTTTCCACGGTAATTTGGCATCAGTTCTGGAGGAATCCATTGAAGCGCAGGGTCTCGGCGCGCTTGGGCGCAGAGGGTTTGCGCAGAGGCAGGGGGATATCCGGTCCGGAGCGCGCATCCTCGCCCTTTCCCTTGGCCTTGTCGGCGCTCTTGGCCTCGCCCTTGTCGTCGTCCTTCTCGTCGTCGTCGTCGTCGGGCTGGTTGCGCCCCTTGCCGAGCAGAACTCCCGGAGTGACGCCCGCAACGCTGACATTGAAGCAGCGGAAGCGGATATCGTCTTCCACCTGTATCAGCCGTTTGACCCGCTCAATGTCAGCGGGGGTCATGTTGGCCTTGACCCAGTCCGGCTCCTTCTCGGCGGCGCTGCTAGCGCCCTTGGAAAGCAGGTCGGCGTGTTCGATCACGCGCTGCTGGCATTCGGCTTCGGAAAGGGGCTTGGCGTTGGCAACAAGCGACGGGAACAGGGCGATGGCGATGGCGAGACCGCATGTTACGCTGAAAATACTGACGGATCGCATGACGGATTTCGTATTGCCGCTTTGAGTGGTGGCAACCAGCGGGCCAGCTGCGCAAGTTGCGCACCCTAGCGATTCACACGCGCTTTCGCCAGTGCTCGGCGGCAGAAACGGACCCATCGTACAAATCAACGGCGATAGGCGTTGATGATTCCGTCGAAGTCAGTCGCCTTCAAGCTTGCGCCTCCGACCAACGCGCCATTGACGTTGGCGATGCCCATTAACTCGGCGGCGTTGCCGGGCTTCACCGAGCCACCGTAGAGAATGCGCATGGCTTCGGCCTCCTTCTTGCCGAGCGCCGCACCGAGTTTGGCGCGGATATGCGCGTGTGCTTCCGCCACGTCTTTCACGGAAGGCGTCAACCCTGAACCAATGGCCCACACCGGCTCATAGGCTATGACGGAATTGGCAGCGGTCGCACCGGACGGCACCGATCCCGCGATCTGACTGGATAGAACATCAAGCGTCTTTCCGCCGCGCCGTTCGGCTTCGGTCTCGCCGATGCAAAGAATTGCGACAAGCCCGGCGCGCCAGGCGGCGCGCGCCTTGGCGTTCACCTGCTCATCCGTCTCGCCATGATCTGTGCGGCGCTCGGAGTGACCGACGATTACCGCGCTGGCGCCCGCGTCGGCCAGCATTTCGGCAGATACATCTCCGGTATGGGCGCCCGTGGCATCCGCATGACAGTCCTGTCCGCCAATCCTGACGGGAGTGCCCGAGACCTTTTCGGCCAGCCGGGAGACCAAGGTTGCAGGCGGGCATATCATGATCTCGCAGGCGGGCGCGGGGCCTGAAGCCAGTCGCTCCACCAGCGACAGGGCTTCCGGCAGTGACGCGCGCAGGCCGTTCATCTTCCAGTTTCCCGCCACCAGAGGCCTCGCCGTGACTGTCATCACATTTCCCTCTTGCGACGGTTGACCCCGCCAGTCCCGTCGTGCCAATTGGCCGCGCCTTGCGGGGCCCGGTGCCGCTACATATGATGCGGCGCTCCGCATCCATGACCTACTGGCGGCGGTAAATCAATGCAACCGGGCCAGTTTGCCAGACGGAAGTTCTTATGCTGAGCACATTGAGAAAAGGCGCGGGAACCTGGGTGGCGAAAGGCTTCATGGGCCTTCTCGTCCTGAGTTTCGCTGTCTGGGGCGTCGCCGACATCTTCGGCAATTACGGGACCAAGACTCTCGCCAAGGTTGGCGATCGTGAGATCACGCCGGAGGAGTTCCGTGCCCAGCTTCAAGCACAGTTGCGTCGTTTTGGAGCACAGCTAAACCGTCAGCTGACCATCGAGGAGGCGCGGCTGCTGGGACTGGACAATCAGGTTCTGTCGCAACTCGTCTCGCAGGCTGCACTGGACCAGAAGGCCGCCGAGATGCATCTGGGAATTTCCGACAAGGCGGTGGCGGAATCGATTGCCCGTCAGCCTGCCTTCCGCAATGCGGCCGGGCAATTCAACCGCGAAGCTTTTCTGCAGATTCTGCGGGCGAGCGGCCTGTCCGAGCAGGCGTTCGTTCGCAGCCAGCGCGGCAGTTCCATCCGGTCGCAGATTGCCGCCACCATCGCCAGTGGCGTGAAGCCTCCGACGGTGCTGCTGGAGGCTGCTGACCGCTTCCAGAACGAACAGCGCGTGCTGCGCTATGTGCTGCTGCCCGCCGAGAAGGCCGGCGCTCCAGGCGAGCCGACGCCAGAGCAAGTCAGCGCGTATTACGATGCGCACAAGAACAACTATCTGGCGCCCGAGTACCGCAAGCTGGCGCTCCTCGCCGCCGATCCGACCGAACTTGCCAATCGCATCAAACTGGAGGAAGCGGACCTCAAGGCCTATTACGAATCGAATAAGGCCAACTACGCCTTCAAAGAGAAGCGCACTGTCAAGCGCATCCCCTTTCCCGACGATGCAGCGGCACAGGCAGCCTCGGAAAAGATCAAGGGCGGCGCAAGTTTCGACGACATCGTCAAGGAGCGCAGCCTAAGCGATCGCGACGTGGACCTCGGCAGCGTAACGGAGGACGAACTCGCCGATCCGGCACTGGCCGAAGTCGCATTCAAGCTGGAGAAGGGATCGGTCAGCGCGCCGGTCAAGGGCCAATTCGGCTCCGCCATCGTGACGGTGACGGATATTGTTCCCGG
>JAYZVT010000413.1:0-3083 GCA_036155355.1 Pseudomonadota bacterium | reverse complement strand
AAAGCGCCGTTGAGCGGTCGGCGTACTCGATGCCGAACTGGCTGACCACCGCGTCAAAGGATTCGTTGTCGAAGGGCAGATCCGCAATGTCGGTTTGCCCAAGAAAACGAATATCGGCTGCTTGGGGAAATGTGTCGGCCAGCACGGCGGCGGGGTCGATCGCCGCAATATCGACGCCGACAATGTCGAAGTCTGCACCTTCTCTTGCGCTGAACTCGGCCGCCATCAGAGCTACGGCGCCGTTGCCCGTACACAGATCGAGCATCCGCACGCCTTGCCCCATTCCTTTGAAAGCGAAAGTCCAGACAGCGCGAATTTCATCATCGTACTGATTTTCGGAGGGCCCCAGGCAACAGGCTACGCGCTTTCCCCGCCAGAACTGGGTCCAATACCATGCCTGGTCGGGCTGCTTGGTGGATGCAAGAGAGGCTTCTGCATTCGCGCGGGCGACAGAACCGGGGGCCGGATGTCGGGAGGGGCGGCCAGCACGGATCCATTGAGATGCAATGAACTTCATTCCGGACTTGACCGGTTCCCCCTGGTGCAATGAGAGGGGGTGACGCTCGCCGTCAGGTGTCGTATTGGCAAAGACCGTCAGCTGGCCAAGCTGTGGAGGAATTGTGAGGCCGAGCGCAGGAAAGGTCAGCGCGCCGCCTTCGAACGCGTCGTTCAGATTGAGCAGGGCCGTATGCGTTCTTTGGCCGGCAGCTCCGATATCCGTTGTGTCCGCTGCGTCCGCCGCCGGCCCGGCAAGGAACGAATCGAAGTGCGGCCGATACTCCTCGCCTTCGCGGTATGCGATGACCGAAAGATGTTCGCCCCGTTCCGGTAGCGCACCGGCAGCCCTGCACATCAGCTCACGAATGCCGACAAGCGCCGGCGACGTGAACATGAACGAAAAGACCGCTGTGCTGCCCGTGCGATAGACGTCGCGGCGACTCTTTCCGGTCGTTGGGTCGAGGATTTGTGCCGGCGCGAGCAAGGGCAGGGCCGAGAGGATGAGGTAGTCGCAAACCAGCGGCGGCACGCTGCGTTGGGCGGCAGCAATTGGAGGGTCGGCCGAGAGGGCCTTGAGTTCGGCCGGACAGGGCGCGAAGTCCTGCAGCGCCTGTTCGACGTGAACGAGATCCCATGGCGACGCATCCGGCGAAAGAGGCGCGCGGTTGAGCAGCGCGCGGGGGATACGTGCGCGCGCTAGGAGCTGCTCTGCTGTGTGCGCCTCCGCGCCGAAACGAGGGTCGGACTGCAGCGCAGGCAGGTGCAGGGCCACGGCGATCGCATCGGGCGTGGCGCGCTCCGGGCTGGCAGCATGGGCGATGCACATGCGGGCGGGCGGGTCCCGTCCCGCCAAGGCGCACAGCACGCCCAACTCTCGGATCGCCATCGCCGATTGCTTGTTTGCGAGGTTGATCAGGAGCGCGACGGCGTCGCCCCAGGAAGCGGTGCCACCATATCCTGCCGCGCGGAACGCGGCCAGGTGAAGTCCGCACGCTTCGTCTCCGCCGTCAAATCCTGTCTCGAGGGCTGCCCTTGCCGCGTCCAGATCCTGAGACACGAACTGGCCATGGGCGAGAATTGCTGCCCAGGCCGCGCAGCTGGGGCCATGCCCCTCTTGGGCCCCGGCGCGGAAGAGAGAAACGGCTTCGGCCGGCAAGCCTTGTCGATTGAGCTCGAGCGCCTTGCGGTAAGTGTCGTCGGGGTCACTCATGATCGTTCATGGTAACGGACAAGTGGCTCTACAAAAAGAAACGGCGGGCAATGCCCGCCGTTTCGCATTTTGAGACCGACAGTTCGGGTTAGAACCGCGCCCGCAGGCTGAACCGGTAATACCGTCCGAGCACGTCGTAAGTCGACGCATCGACGTTCGGTCCAGCAAGGTAGCCGGAGAGCGACCCGTCTTGCGGCTGCTTGTCGAAGCAGTTTTCGCAAACGAACGTGGCGTCGATGCTCTCGGTGGCAAACCAACGGATCGAGAAGTCGTGATAGTTAACCGCTTCGAGCGCCGGATAGTAGGTCGGGTAGATCGTCGACAGACCGTAGTCGTCCAGCTCGCCGATCCGCTCCCATTGCCAGGAGAACTGCCAGTCGTTGTAGGAGTAGGTCGTGCGGACCGTGGACTTCCACTCCGGATAGATGCCGCCGAGACCGAGGGCAATACCCGTGTAGTCGCCGCCGTTCACGCCGCCGCCGTCCAGGTGCCACTCTTCCAGATAGGACACGAGGGCGCTGACATCGAGAGATCCGGGGATCGGCAATCCGATATCTTCCGGGACCAGGCTGTACGTCACCGCAACGTCGACACCAGAGGTCTGGATGCCGCCGCCGCCGGCGGTGTTCTCGATCGGGATCTGAACGCCGCCGAGCTGGCCCGTGCCGATACGCGGGGTCTTCAAGCACTCGTCAGAGGTGAGATCGAGCGTGGCCACGCACCGCTGAATGATGACATTGGCCGTCGGGAACTGAATGTAGTCCGTGATCTCGATATTGTAGTAGTCGACGCTCGCCGAGAAGTCGCCGAACGGCGTCGGGGCCTGGACAACGGCGCCGATGGTATACGTCTCGGACTCTTCCGGGTCGAGAGACGAGTTGCCGAAGAGGAATGCTTCGACCTGGGTATCCGAGGCCGCGACTGTCCCGAGAGTTGCTGGAGTGCCGGCGTCAAGCGGATCGAGACCGATCCAGTTGGCGCAGAAGTTGAACCCGGCAGAGGCAGGGGCCACCGCAGTGCCGTTAAGAGCGGCGACACCGCCTGCATTGCGGCACGGATCCGCGTAGCCCGGGAAGTTCTGGTCGCCAGCCCGGAACAGTTCGAACACCGACGGTGCACGCGTGGCCTTGTTGTACATGCCGCGAATGCGCAGGTAGTCGTTGATCGCCCATTCACCGCCGGCCTTCCAGGTCTCCACGTCGCCAACCGACGAGTAGTTGGAGAGACGGGCGCCGAGCTCGAGGCCGAGATACTTGATACCAGTGACGTCTGCGACGAGAGGCACGAGCGCCTCGCCGTAGATTTCCCGCACCGTGACCTTGCCGGCAATCGGCTGTGTGCCGTTGAAGCCGATCAGGTTGCCCAAGCTGTTCTG
>JAYZVT010000412.1:0-7908 GCA_036155355.1 Pseudomonadota bacterium | reverse complement strand
GTGCAGGAGGTGATGGCGGCTATGACCACGTCGCCATGGCCCAGGTCATGGTTACGCCCGGGAACCGGAACGCGCTTGCCCAACTCGCCGGGCTTCTTGAATTCTCCCGCGAGCGCCGTCGCGAATGCGGATGCGGCGTCCTTGAGGGCGACACGGTCCTGGGGCCGCTTCGGTCCGGCCAGGCTCGGTACCACCTTGGCGAGGTTCAGCGACAGCTTGTCGGTGAAGACGGGATCGCGGGTGGTGGCAGTCCGCCACATGCCCTGCGCCTTGGAATAGGCGCGTACCAAGTCGATGCGCGGCTGCTTGCGGCCCGTCGCCTTCAGATAGGCCATTGTCTCCTTGTCGGTGGGGAAGAAGCCGCAGGTGGCGCCATATTCCGGCGCCATGTTGGAAATAGTGGCGCGGTCCTCCAGCGACAGGTGATCGAGGCCAGGGCCGTAGAACTCGACAAATTTTCCGACCACGCCCTTATTGCGCAGCATCTCCGTGACGGTGAGCACGAGATCCGTCGCGGTCATGCCTTCCTTGAGCTTGCCGGTCAGCTTGAAGCCGATGACCTCGGGAATGAGCATGGAGACGGGCTGGCCGAGCATGGCCGCTTCCGCTTCGATGCCGCCGACGCCCCAGCCGAGAACCGAAAGGCCGTTGACCATGGTGGTGTGACTGTCGGTGCCGACAAGCGTGTCGGGAAAAGCGTAGGTGACGTTGCGCGAGCCTTCCTTGACCTTCTTGGTCCAGACCGTCTGCGCCAGATGTTCCAGGTTGACCTGGTGGCAGATGCCGGTGCCCGGCGGCACGACGCGGAAATTGTCGAAGGCCGCGCCGCCCCAGCGCAGAAACTCGTAGCGCTCGCCATTGCGCTGATACTCAAGTTCGACGTTGCGCTTGAATGAATCTCTGGTCCCGAAGAAATCGACCATGACCGAATGGTCGATGACCAGATCGACAGGAACCAGCGGATTGATCTTCGCAGGGTTGCCCTTCAGCGAGGTCATCGCGTCGCGCATGGCCGCCAGGTCAACGACGGCGGGGACGCCGGTGAAATCCTGCATCAGCACCCGCGCCGGGCGATAGGCGATCTCGCGGTCGGAGCGCTTCTGCTTGAGCCACTGGGCGCAGGCGCGGATGTCGTCGGCGGTGACGGTGCGGCCGTCTTCGTGGCGCAGGAGATTTTCCAAAAGCACCTTGAGCGAAAAGGGGAGCTTTGAGATGCCCTTCAGGCCGTTCTTCTCGGCATGGGGAAGGGAGAAGTAGTCATAGGTGGCGGTGCCAACCTTGAGCTGGCGGCGGCATTTGAACGAATCAAGAGAAACCGTGGTCAGGGCTGTCACGTCAGTCTCCATGGCGAGGGCGCCGAGAAAGGGGTCGGGGCGGGTTGGGGCAGGCGCGCCAAGCGGACGGAACAGTGCGGGCACACTGACGCGCCTGAACGGCGCATGGCAGGCGGGCCTGTGTCGTCGCAACCGATGGTGGTCTCCTGGCTCCCGACCCTATATATAACGGCGCGTCGCATGGCCACAACTGGCCTTAGGTCGGTCCGGCTGCCGGTCCTGCTCTAGCCGGACCGGCGCCGTGAGGAAACGCCGAATGCAGCTTATCGGGGAGAAACTCACCTGCGTCCGGGGCGGGCGGACGGTGTTCTCCGGTCTTTCCTTCAAGGTGGCGGCGGGCGATGGTCTGCTGCTGACCGGCCCCAACGGCGCGGGCAAGTCCAGCCTGCTGCGCATGATCGCGGGGCTGCTGCGTCCGCAGGCCGGGACGCTGCGCCTGTCGCGGGGGCCTGCGGAGCGGGACATCGGTGAACTGTGCCACTTCATCGGCCATGCCAACGGCATCAAGCGGGTGCTGACGGTCGAGGAGAATCTGCGCTTCTGGTCGGGCTATCTGGGCGGCGAGGGCGTGGACAAGGCGCTCGCCACGCTCGGGCTGGAATCAATCCGCGACGTACCCGCCGCGCTGCTGTCGGCGGGACAGGCGCGACGGCTTGCGCTGGCGCGGCTACTGGTCGCGCCGCGGCCCTTGTGGCTGTTGGACGAGCCGACAGTGTCGCTCGACGCGGCGTCGCAGGCAACTTTCGCAAGGTTGATCCGTGCGCATCTGGCATCGCGCGGCATCGTCGCGGCGGCCACCCACCTGCCTCTCGGCGCGACCTTCAGGCGCAAGCTCACTCTGGGCAAGGGCGGCAGCCAGTGAACCCGTTCGTTCTTCTGGTGGCGCGTGACCTGAAGCTTGCCTGGCGGGAAGGCGGAGCCGTGTTCACCGCGCTCGGCTTTTACCTCGCCGTGGTTGCCATGCTTCCCTTCGGCCTTGGCCCCGATCTGAACCTGCTGTCGCGAATTGCGCCGGGGGTGCTGTGGGTGGCGCTGCTGTTGTCGGCGCTTTTGTCCGTGGACAGGATTTTCCACAACGACTTCGAAGACGGCGCGCTGGAGCCGATGGCGGGCGGGCCGCTCCCACTGGAGCTGGTGGCGGCGGCGAAGTCGCTGGCGCATTGGCTGTCCACCGGGCTGCCGCTGGTGCTGGCGGCGCCGCTGCTCGGGCTGCTGCTGAATTTGCCGAGTGAGGCCTATGGCATGCTGATGCTGACGATGCTGGTGGGCACGCCGGCAGTCAGCTTCATCGGCTCTATCGGCGCGGCGCTGACGCTGGGGCTGAGGCGCGGCGGGCTGCTGCTGTCGCTGCTCATCCTGCCACTCCAGGTTCCGGTGCTGATCTTTGCAGTCTCGGCGGTGACAGTCAGTGTCACGGGACCGGGTTCGCCGCTGCCGGCCCTGGCCATTCTTGCCGCCCTGTCGCTCGCTTCCATGGTGCTGGCGCCGCTGGCCGCCGCCGCAGCCATTCGCATGAACCTGCAGTGAATGTGGAAACAATTGTGTATTCAGCCGCAAGGCCCTAATTGAAGCCCATGCAGAAATACGCCAATCCTACCCGCTTCATGACCTTTTCCGGCGCCGTGCTTCCGTGGTTGACGGCCGCGGCCGCACTGCTGTTGGCGGTGGGCCTCTATCTCGCTTTCTTCGTCGCGCCGCCGGACTACCAGCAGGGCCAGACGGTGAAGATCATGTTCATTCACGTACCCTCCGCCTGGCTCGCAATGTTGGGATACACGGTCATCGCCGTTTCCGCCTTCACGTCGCTGGTGTGGCGGCATCCGCTGGCGGACGTCTCGGCGAAGGCCGCCGCGCCAATTGGCGCTGCATTCACGCTGCTGGCGCTTGTCACCGGTATGCTCTGGGGCAAGCCCATGTGGGGCACCTATTGGGTATGGGACGCGCGGCTGACCTCGGTGCTGGTGCTGTTCCTGCTCTATCTCGGACTGATCGCCATCTGGCAGGCGATAGAGGAGCCATCGCGCGCGGGGCGCGCGGCGGCGATCCTGGCGCTGGTGGGCTTCGTCAACGTGCCGATCATCAAGTTCTCCGTGGACTGGTGGAACACGCTGCATCAGCCCGCGAGCGTGGCGCGCCTGGGAGGTCCGGCCATCCATCCGACCATACTGATGCCGCTGCTGGTCATGGCGGTGGCGCTCACCTGCCTGTTTTTCGTGCTGCACATGACCGCCATGCGAACCGAAATCCTCAAGCGGCGTATCTCGGCCCTGCGTTTGAGGCAGGTCACGGACGCGGCGGGAGCCTGAGTCATGCCCGACCTTGGTCCACACGCGTCGTTTATCTGGCTCGCCTATGGCGCGGCTGTTGTTGTGCTTGCCGGATTGGTAGCGTGGCTGCGCGCGGACCTGCGCGCGCAGCAGGCGCTGCTGACGGAATTGGAATCCTCGCTGACGCGAGGTAGAAGCGCAAAGCCCCGCTCCGGCAGACGCAAGCCGACGGGCAAGCGCACGAAGGATCGCAAGCCGTGAGCAGGGCGGACAAGCAGGAGGCGTCGAGTCGCCGCCCTAACGCCGTACTCGCCGCGCCGCTGCTACTGTTCGCGGCGCTGGCGGGCCTGTTCTATTTCGGACTGTTTGCCGGAGACCCTTCAAAGCTGCCCTCTGCGCTCATTGGCAAGCCGGTGCCCGATTTCAGCTTGCCGCCGGTCGAGGGACTGACCGGTGATCAGGGCAAGGCAATGCCCGGCCTCTCCAGCGCCGACTTGCGCAAGGGGAAGGTCGTGATCGTCAATGTATGGGCGTCCTGGTGCGTACCCTGCCACGCGGAACATCCTTTCCTCACGGAGCTGGCGGTGAAGAGTGGAGCGCCCCTCTATGGCATCAACTACAAGGACGACCCCGCCTCCGCACGTCGCTTCGTCGGGCGGCTCGGTAATCCGTTTGCAGCGGTCGGTGCGGACGCAAAGGGCTCAGCCGCCATCGACTGGGGCGTCTACGGCGTGCCGGAAACCTTCATTGTTTCGGGGGACGGACGCATCGCCTACAAGCATGTGGGTCCGATCAACGGCGAAGTGATCGAGAAGACGCTCCTGCCGCAGATTGCCAAGGCGCAAGGTAAGTAGCGCGTCAACACTTCATTAACCATGACGGCTGCTAAGCTGTGGTGCGATCCCGGGGGCGGGACAGGAACACGACGCCGTTCATGCCGATCAACAAGACCAGCGGACTTCCGGCCGCGCTCGCCGCATTGCAGGCGCAGCGTCCCAAGGCCACGCCGCAGAATGCGCAAGCTTTGCGCAGCGCCTTCCAGCCAGGAAGCGTGGCAGTGCGGCAGGCCTCCGCCGCGCGGTCCGATCCAGCCACGACATCGACAATTCCTGCGCTGCCTGCCGGTGCGGCATCAGTGAGCGAAGCCGCAAGACTGTTCACGCGGCAATCCCTGTCCGCCTATGCCGCACTGCTCGCGGGCGAGGAAACCCAGTCCATTCAGGGACAGCGTGCCGTGCGCCAGCCGGCAACGGACGGACCGCCGCACCCGCCCGGCAGCGTTCTCGACATCACCGCCTGAACGGCCGGGGCAGTCAGGAGCGTCTCGCGGCTTCCTGTTCCAGCGACC
This sequence comes from Pseudomonadota bacterium, assembly GCA_036155355.1. Classification (GTDB taxonomy): domain Bacteria; phylum Pseudomonadota; class Alphaproteobacteria; order Rhizobiales; family Methyloligellaceae; genus JAYZVT01. The sequence goes on along the minus strand of JAYZVT010000412.1, from coordinate 2,959 downwards.
TGACGATGGTGCTGAGCGTGGCGAGAAAGTCACGGCGCTTGTCCGGCGACAAGGTCTTCAGCACGCGCTGGTCGGAGCCGAGCGCGGCGGGCACCGCCTGGCCCAGAGCCCTCGAGCCGGCATCGGTGAGCTTGACCGAATAGGCGCGCGCATCCTCGCGGGTGCGATTGCGCCGGACCAGGCCCTTCTTGATGATCCGCCGCATGATATCGGCGAGCGTGGAGCGGTCGATACCGGTGCGCTCCACGAGATCTGACTGGGAGAGGCCCTCATTCTGCGCGACAGTGAGGAGCACCGCGAATTGGCGCGGCGTCAGACCAGCGCCATCCATGTTTTGCAGGAAGACGTCATGGGCGCACTGGCCCGCTCGGTGCAACAAATGCACGGCCGATTCTTCGAGAATTGCCTTCGGGGGTGCCGTCTTGCTGCCCATTGCATCCGCCCTCCGGGACGCAACCACGGCGCGCCCATATGTTGGCAGATGTGGGGCGCGGCGCGCCGTGCGTCCAGTCAACTTTGCTTGAGCCTTCAGCTATCTGACGATCAGCGGACGCTGTTTCGCCCTCGACGGCTCTAGCCTTTTGCCTTGAGATGATTACGGAGCGCGATGGTCTGGGCGATGGCAAAGACCATGGTGAGGGGAAGCAGGCCGAATACCTTGAAGGCGACCCAGTGATCGGTCGAGACGCTGCGCCAGACGATTTCGTTCAGGACGGCCATGAACATGAGGAAACCCGTCCACTGCCAGGTCAGCCGGCGCCAACCCGGCTCATCGAGAATGAATACCTCATCCATGATCATTCGGAGATAAATACGTCCGCGCGCCAGACCGATGGCGAGCAGCCCGGCCATGACCAAGTAGATTATCGTCGGCTTGATCTTGATGAAGGTCTCATCACGCAGCCACAGCGTCAGTCCGCCGAAGACGATGACGAAGCCGGCGGTGACCAGTGGCATGGTCGGGAAATGGCCGAAGGCGAAGCGCGATACCGCCAGGGAGGCGATCGTCGCCAGCATGAAAATTCCGGTCGCCCAATAGATGCCATGCCAGGCGTTGACGGCGAAGAATGCGAGCAACGGTCCCAGGTCGAGCAGCAATTTCGAAAGCTGCGGGGGCTGTTTCCCGCCTTGCGCCATCACGCGTCAACCTTCTCGCGCGCGCCCGCGATCAGGGCAGCGAATTCATAGGCGTCGAAGGGCTGGAGGTCGTCTACTCCCTCGCCAACGCCGATGGCGTGAACCGGCAGGCTGAATCTTTCGGCGATGGCGACGAGTATGCCGCCGCGCGCGGTGCCGTCGAGCTTGGTCATGATGAGGCCGGTCACGCCGGCGATTTCGCTGAAGACCTCCACCTGTCTGATGGCGTTCTGCCCGGTGGTGGCGTCGAGCACCAATAGCACGGAGTGCGGCGCGGTTTCGTCGATTTTGCGGATGACGCGGACGATTTTGGCGAGTTCGGCCATGAGGTCGGCCTTGTTCTGAAGCCGCCCGGCCGTGTCGATCAGAAGCACATCGGCGTCTTCCTCGCGCGCCCTGGACAGGGCATCGAAGGCCAGACTGGCGGCATCACCTCCGACGGATGAGGCGACGACGGGTGAACCGGTGCGCTCGCCCCAGATGCGCAACTGGTCGATGGCCGCGGCGCGGAATGTGTCCCCTGCGGCAAGCACGACGCGCTTGCCTTCGTTGCGGAATCGATTCGCCAGCTTGCCAATGGTGGTGGTCTTGCCGGTGCCGTTGACGCCGACAACGAGAATGACTTGGGGCCTGTTCGCGGGATCGACGTCTAGCGGAAGGGCAACACCTTCCAGCACCGCGGCCACTTCGGAACCGAGGATAGCGCGCACCTCTTCGGGAGCAATCTCCTTGTCGAAGCGACCCTTGCCGACCTCGGCTGCAATTCGCATGGCCATGTCCACGCCGAGATCGGCCTGAATCAGCGCGTCCTCCAGTTCCTGCAAAGTCGCTGCGTCAAGCCGGCGCTTGGTGAAAATACCGGTGATGTTCTCGGTGAGAGCGCCCGATGTCTTGGACAGCCCATCGCGCAGGCGCGAGAACCAGCCCTTCTTCCCTGGCTCAGGGGTCCGCGGGGCGTCGCCAGTCTTGCTGGCGGGCGGAGGCAACTCGTTGGCGGCCGCTGCCGCCGGTGGACTGGCGACTTGCCGCGGAGAGGGAGTTGGTTCTGGAACCGGTGCTTGCTTCGGCGCCGCAGTTGCGGGTTTTGCCGCTGCGGCCTTCGGTGATGCCTTCGGCTTCGGGGCAGCTTTGGACCCTGGGGAGGCCTTTGGCTTTTGTGTCTTGGTTCCTTGTGCCTTTGGCTTCGCCTCAGCGGCGGGTTTCGCTTCGACAACAGGGGCGGCGACAGCGGTCGCTTTCCTGGCTGGCGATTTCGTCTTCTTCGGCTCGGGTGTTTGCTTCTTTGGGGGGGCAGGCCTCTTTTCGGACCCAGGCGCGGGAGCCGGGGACGGCGTCTGCTCGGGCGCGGCCAAGGGTTTAACTTCCTCCGCCGCTGGCGCATCGCCACCGCGCGAGCCCATGAGGCTGCCAAGCAGCCGTTTGAAGAAACCCGGCTTCTTTTCGCTCATCAGATCGCCGTGGCCGTCAGCCGTTCGCCGTCGTGGGCGGTCAAACGGGCGACGACGATCTCTCCGGCGGGCCTTCCTCCCTGCAGGTACACGCTGGCGAATTGCGGTGTGCGGCCGATGTCGCCGGTCTCCATCAGGATCGGACGGCTCTGTCCCACTTCCCTCGCGAGATGCGCACGCAGGGCCTCGCTGCCGTTCATCCGCAGGCGCGCGGCGCGCTCCTTGACGGCGGCCCGGTCAAGCTGGGGCATGCGCGCAGCCGGTGTTCCCGGACGCGGCGAGAAGGGAAATACATGCAGGAAACTCAAGCCGCAGTCTTCGACGATTGACATTGAATTGGCGAACATGTCTTCCGTCTCGGTCGGGAAGCCCGC
>JAYZVT010000411.1:0-6360 GCA_036155355.1 Pseudomonadota bacterium | reverse complement strand
AGAAGATCGTCATGCCCTACCAGGGCATGGTTGCCTGGCCGAGCGTCTTTCTCGGACTTGGCCTTGTTTCGGCCTTCCTTGCCGTCTGCGCCCTTGGCGCCACCGGCGTCATTCCGCTGTGGGTGGGCCTCATTCTCAACAGCCTGATCCTCTACGCCATCCAGACCCCCCTGCACGAGGCCTGCCACGGCAACATTGCCGGCCGCGACAGCAGGCTGATGTGGCTGAACCACTTGATCGGCTATCTCTGCGGCGCCTGCCTGCTGCATGAATACCGGGCCTTCAGGCACATGCATCTGATGCATCACCGGGACACCAACGACGAAGAGCTGGACCCGGACCACTGGGTAGACGTGAAGCACCCCCTCAATGTTCTGTTCCGCTGCCTTACCATCGTTCCCTACTATCACCATTTCTTCTTCAAGCGCGTGGCCCTGCGCCCCGACCAGCCGACCAACTTCAAGGTCACGGTGCATGTGCTCGCCGCCTATTTCGTTCTTTACGGCATTGCCTACTGGCTGTCGGTCTTCGGCTACTGGCGCGAGGTTCTGGCGCTTTGGCTCGTGCCTCACTGGCTGGGCTCCGCGCTCATCATCTACTTTTTCGCCTACCTGACCCACCAGCCGCATGTGACCAAGGAGCGCTTCCGCGACACCAATGTCTTCTGGGTGCGCGGTAAGGTTCTCGAGCCCCTGGTGAACTGGACCTACCTGTTCCAGAACTTCCACCTCATCCACCACCTGTTCCCGCGCATCCCATTCTATCTCTACGGGCGGGTGTTCCGGGATCTGCGGCCCGTACTCGACCGGGCGGGGTCGCGCATATTCGAATTTGGCCGGACGGCACCGGAAGCCCGGCCGCCGGTTAACCCGGCATCAACGGCGCAAGGATAACTTGACGGATCGAATGCAGGGCCGTCGCCCTGGGGGTCCGCAATGTATCTGTTCCGCCTGATCTACTATTCGCGCAACACGCTTGCCGAGGTGGAGCAACCGCGCCAGCGCGCCGAGTTGAAGGCGATCCTTGCCAGTGCCCAAAAGAACAACCCGCCCCTCGGCGTCACCGGGGCCCTGCTCTACAACCAGAGCTATTTCGCGCAGGTGCTGGAAGGCGACCGCAAGGCCGTGACCGAGGTGTTCTGCCGTATCGCCCGCGACGAGCGCCACTCCGACCTGGTCATCCTGGAAGGACGCCCGATCACCAAGCGCCGCTTCGCCGACTGGTCCATGTGCTTTGCCGGTCAGCCGGTGGCCGAAGAAGTTTATCGGCGCTATTGCGTCTCCAACCAGTTCAATCCGGCCAAGATGGGCGCCGACAGCCTGCTCGGCTTCATGGAAGAACTTGTGGACCTGGCGCCCCACGCCGTACATGCCGACCGGCCGCAGCCGCCAGCCGCCCCGCGTGTCGGCGCGGAAAAACTCGTCCTCGCCTGAGCGCCTCTACCTGAAGAGATAGATCGGGCTGGTCCAGGCCCGGTGCCCGTCTTCCTGGGTAACACGCACATAGAGGCGCGTGTCACCTTCCGCACGCACCGGCACGTCGAGGCTGTGGGTCATCCGCCAGGACTCCAGTTCGTCCGGCATCCTCCAGGCCGTGAGCGCCCGGCCCAGGCCTCCCGCCTCCTGCCGTTTCCCCTCGAAACCGATTTTCGCGATATCGAGGTCAAGCCTGGCGTGCGGCGTCTCGACGGTGAGCCGCCCGTCCTTGTCCTTCTCCAGCCAAAGGTCGATGACGCCGAAATTCCCGGTGGTTACCGCCTTGAACGTGGCCTTGCCCGGACCTTCCAGCTTCAGGCCGCGGTCGAGATTCCAGTTGTTGCGCATCACTGCGCGCGCGATGGCGTTGCCGTTCACTGCGATGCTGCCGTCCCAGGTGGTGGTGCGCGCACGGCCCCGATATTCCGCCCCCTCATACATGAGACGGATGCGCCTGCCGCCGTTGCCCGCTGAGTACGGCCGCACGCTGTCGATCTGGTCGCGTCCGTCGAATACGTCAATGCGCTCGATCGGCGACGAGCCGACCGCTTCGATGTCGAGCGTGACCTTGCCGTCGCTCACACGGGCGATATCGCCCATCATCAAACGGCTGGCTTTTTCGGATTTCGCCTTGCCGAGCGCTGGATCGCGCAGGAACACTTCTCCGGGTGTCTTCAGCGCGACGCTGACGTCGAGCAGCATCCGGTTGCCCGTGGTGCCGTAGTGATGACGGCGGCGTATGGCCTCAAAGATGGCGTCGCGGTCGAGCGTTGGCGCGAGAAAGCATGTCAGACCGCCGAGCGCGCCGAAGAAGGAAGCGCCGGGATAGCTCGCGCCGATGCGGCCCTTGTGTCCGTCGGAATTGCACACCACGCCGACCCGGTAATTCTTGTCGAGCGCGTCATGCAGCAACCACTCGAATGTGCCCCAAGAGGAATGCACCTCGACGGAATGTTCCAGACGGCCGTCATGGGCATAGGTGATGTCGGCATAACGCCCGCCGCAATGGGCATACATGACGCAGTCTTCATCCTTGAGCCGCTCGAACAGTTCATGCGCATTGTGCGCGTCCACCTTCTCGTCCGACATGTCCGCCACCTGCGCGTGGGACGAGCGGTAGATCGGCCGGCCTTCATGCCGGTAGAAGACATTGCGGTCGCCGCCGACAGCGGTGTTGGCGGACCATTCATAGCCGGGAATGCAGACGAAGCGGCCTGGCTGGTCCAGCTCCGCCGTCAGCTCGTTCAGCTCCTTCCAGAACTCGCCCGTGATCTGGAAGTCGTTGCCCTGGTGCGACGCCGCGTCGAGAAAGGAGCGGTCGCGCGCGAACAGGAAATAGTCCCGCGCCGTGTTGGTGCCCAGCGTTTCGTTGCTCTGCCCGTGCAGGTCCGCCCAATAGTGGACGCGGTCGGCCGTCGCCGCCACCCTGAGCGGATTGCTCCGCGCCAGTTCCTTTCCCTTGGCGTCCAGCACCCGGACGAACAGATCGCCCGGCTTTGTCACCTTCAACCCGTCCACCACGCAGGCGAACTTGCCTTTCTCGAACGTCACCTTGGCGGGCAGGCCCTCGACCGCGACGCTCCCTTCCAGCTTCAGCGTCGCGTCAACCAGATCGCTCGGATTGCCCCACTTGTCGTTGGCCTTGATCGACAGGCGGAATGGCTCGCTAGCGCGCACCAGCGTCGGCAGCACCGCGTGCCATTCCACGCCTGGACCCGGCGCGATTTTGATCTGCGGCGACTTCGGCAGCGCCACGTAATCATAGGTGGCGATATTGTCGGTGAAGACACGAAACTCGAATTCCCTCTCGCAGAAGGTCTGCAGCCGCACGCCGGGCGACCCTCCGCTCCTGTCGCCGAAGGTGATGGTAATGGTGTCACCCTCGGCGAGGAAGTGCTTGACCACGCCGATATAGAGCGACCGGCTCCAGGGGCGGATGTTGCGCTTGAATTCCCAGCGGCAGTCCAGCACCGCTCCATTGGAGGCGACCACAGTTGTGTAGCCCGGCGCCCTGGGGTCGGTGAACTGCACCGGGCCGAAATCGGTGGCGAAGCGCATGCCGATCTTCAGGCTGCCGGTGTCGTCGATGCCGAAGCGTCCGCAGGTATAGGTGAGCTTGAAGGTCTGCCAGGAGCCGGCCTCGAACCGGCCATCGGGCTCGATCCGAGCCTCGCCCATGAGTTCGGGCCTGTATTCCGAATAGGGCAACGCCGCCTCCCTCCGCAGTGTTCTTTTGAGTTCAGGCAGTCATAGAACCTGGAAGCGGGAAATGAAACACGACGTCTCATAATCCGGACAGATTTCGCCCGGGACGGTCCAGCGACCGCCCTTTCGCGCGCCGGCCGTTCAGTGCAGCCGGAATTCCCCGTCCACGAAGGCGAATTCCCGGGGTGAAATCAGCTTCTGATGCGCGACCGTCACCTTGTGTACCGGCCCGTCCAGCTTCGCCGTCCAGAAGCCCAGGAAACCCAGCAATTTGGGGAATTTGGGCGCCATGTCGTAGTCCTGCCAGACGTAGCTTTGCAGCAGGCCCGGATGGTCCGGCAGGCGATAGAGGATTTCCGCCGTGGTGAGACTGAAGCCACTCAACTGCGTCCTGAAACCAGCGTCGATCATGCCCTTTTCCCTCGTGAGACAATCGCTTCGCAGTGCAACATGGTAACGCGAGTCTCCACATCGTCCAGCATTTTTATTAAGCAATTCATACTGTTAGCAGCAAGCCGCCGACCCTGCTAACAATATCTGGCACTCACTCCTTGACAGTGCTAACAGCGCCACCTAAATCCGGCGCGAGGGATGCTGGCCTGAGCCGGGTCCTTCGAATTTCCATCGCTTAGAAATGACTGGCAGCTGTGAAATGGAGGTTGGAAATGAAATTTCGGCCGCTGCATGACCGTGTTGTCGTTCGTCGTCTCGACGACGAGCAGAAAACAGCCGGTGGCAACATTATTCCCCACACCGCCCAGGAAAATCCGATCCAGGGACGTGTCCTGGCCGTTGGCCCCGGCGCCCGCAACGAGAGGGGCGAGATCGTCGCCCTCGACGTGAAGAAGGGCGACACGGTGTTGTTCGGCAAGTGGTCCGGCACCGAGGTGAAAATCGACGGTGAAGACCTCGTCATCATGAAGGAAAGCGACATTCTCGGCGTGATCGAAGCCGCCGCGAAAGTGCGCGCCGCCGCCTGACCCCAGACCCATTCCCTGAATTGCAAGGAGTTGCAGAAAAATGTCTGCCAAAGACGTGAAATTCTCGACCGACGCACGCGAGCGCATGCTGCGCGGCGTCGACATCCTCGCCAATGCCGTGCGGATAACGCTGGGCCCCAAGGGCCGCAACGTCGTCCTCGACAAGTCGTTCGGCGCACCCCGCATCACCAAGGACGGCGTGACCGTGGCGAAGGAAATCGAGCTTGAGGACAAGTTCGAGAACATGGGCGCGCAAATGGTCAAGGAAGTAGCATCCAAGACCAATGACGTCGCCGGCGACGGCACCACCACCGCCACCGTGCTGGCCCAGGCCATCGTCCGTGAGGGCGCAAAGTCCGTGGCCGCCGGCTCCAACCCGATGGATCTGAAGCGCGGCGTTGACCTGGCCGTCGCCGCGATCGTCGAGGACCTGAAGAAGAAGGCCAAGAAAATCACCTCCTCCGGCGAGGTCGCCCAGGTCGGCACCATCTCCGCCAACGGCGACACCGAGGTCGGCCGCCTCATCTCCGAGGCCATGGAAAAGGTCGGCAACGACGGCGTCATCACCGTCGAGGAAGCCAAGAGCCTGGAGACCGAGCTGGATGTCGTGGAAGGCATGCAGTTCGACCGCGGCTACCTCTCGCCCTACTTCGTCACCGACACCGAGAAGATGCGCGTCGAGATCGAGGACCCCTACATCCTCATCCACGAAAAGAAGCTGGCGAACCTGCAGGCCATGCTCCCGGTCCTCGAGGCCGTGGTGCAGTCCGGCAAGCCGCTGCTGATCGTGGCCGAGGACGTGGAAGGCGAAGCTCTCGCCACCCTCGTCGTCAACAAGCTGCGCGGCGGCCTCAAGGTCGCGGCGGTGAAGGCCCCTGGCTTCGGTGACCGCCGCAAGGCCATGCTGCAGGACATCGCTACCCTGACGGGCGGTGAGGTCATCTCCGAGGATGTCGGCATCAAGCTGGAGAACGTGACGCTGGCCATGCTTGGCCGCGCCAAGAAGGTGGTCATCACCAAGGACGACACCACCATCGTCGATGGCTCCGGCAAGAAGAAGGAGATCGAGGCGCGCGTGTCGCAGATCCGCGCCCAGATCGAGGAGACCACCTCCGATTACGACAAGGAGAAGCTGCAGGAGCGTCTCGCCAAGCTGGCGGGCGGCGTGGCCGTGCTGAAGGTCGGCGGCGCCACCGAGGTCGAGGTGAAGGAGCGCAAGGACCGCGTCGATGACGCGCTGAACGCCACCCGCGCCGCGGTCGAGGAAGGCATCGTGCCGGGCGGCGGCGTGGCTCTGCTGCGTTCCGTCAAGGCGCTCGAGAAGCTCCAGGCGGAGAATGAGGATCAGCGCGTCGGCATCAACATCGTGCGCCGCGCTATCCAGACCCCGGCCAAGCAGATCGCCCAGAACGCGGGTCAGGACGGCGCCGTCATCGCCGGCAAGATCCTCGAGAAGAGCGACTACGGCTACGGCTACGACGCCCAGACCGGCGAATATGGCGACCTGCTGAAGAAGGGCATCATCGACCCGGCCAAGGTCGTGCGCACCGCCCTGCAGGACGCCGCTTCGGTCGCCAGCCTGCTTATCACCACCGAGGCGATGGTCGCCGAGCGTCCCAAGAAGGACGCCCCCGCCATGCCCGGCATGGGCGGCGGCGGAATGGGCGGAATGGGCGGCATGGACTTCTAGTCCACCCCGG
>JAYZVT010000410.1:0-6040 GCA_036155355.1 Pseudomonadota bacterium | reverse complement strand
AATGTCAACTGGCCCCTGAAATAGCCGGGTGATTGCGCCCTAGAGCGCCTCCACTGCCTCGACCGCGGACAGGGACTGCACGACCTCCAGCAGCGCCTGCTCCTGCAGGGCCGGGAATGCCTCCGCCACGTCGGCGCGGGAGAAATGGTCCCGCTCCAGCACCCATTTGGCAATCGCATCGCCGCCCTCGGGCAGCGCTCCCTTGCCGCCGGGCGCGGCGAGCTGCCATTCCGACCCGCGCCGCACCAGTTTCACCCCCTGCGGCCGCACCCGGTATCGCGGCGAGGGCTTGGGGATGGCCACGCTCGTCACCGAGGCAAAGGCGCGGCGGCGCTGCTCCTCGCGGAAGCCCCGCGCTACTTCCTCGTCCCCGAGCACGTCCCGCAGCGCCTTGCCCAGCGCCTCCAGATGAGCGTGGTAGGCAGTCGGTTCGTCATGCGGCGGCAGAGGCTGGCGGAAGACCGGCAGCTGGTCGAGCGAATCCAGCACCCAGCGCATCAGGTTTAACCCCGTCGGCTGCGCCGTGCCGAACGAAAGATGCAAACAGGCGTCGGACGATGCCAGTGCATCGTGATAGACGCCCTTTGGCATGTAGAGCAGATCGCCCGGCTTCATCTCCACTTCCATCAGCAGCTTGCCCTTCGCCTTGTCGTGATAGTCGGGCGGGAAGCTGGTATGGTCGTAGCCCGGACGCTCCAGCGGCGCCTCGAAGCGGCCTTCGTAGATGCGCCACGTTTTGGTGCCCTCGATATGCAGCGCGAACACGTCCATGGTGTCGAAATGCGACGGGAAGGCCCGGTGCTGGTTCTGTGAGCAATAGGCGTTGCAGTTAATCGCCGCGCCCGTTGCCATCTGCAGGGCCTCGGCCGCCGCGCGGATGCCGGGCGACAGCGTCTCGACAAAGTCGAGCACGATCGACGCGCCCTGACCTACATACTTGGCCACCTTGCGCGGTGACGGCGACCAGACCGCCGCGCCGTCGCGCCCGGGCAATCTCTCGCAATAGTCGCGCAGGTCGATGCGTTCGCCATCGAGCGCCAGCGCGAATGTGCGGTCGGACCACACACCCGTCATGCGGATGAGGCCGTTGAAGTCGTCCCAGTTGCAGATTTGCGCCGTTTTTTCAGCGCTGCCGGGCACATGCAACGGCTTCTTGTCCCAATACTCCGCGAAGAAGCTCTCGGGCGTGACCGGCGCCAGCAGGCGCGCAAAGGTGGTGATCGGTTCGCTCACGTCTCCCCTCCCTGGTCCTTGTGGATGCCGGTTGGCTCCGGCGTCTACTGCCGCCCCTTGCGCGGGACGAAGCATTATCCTTGGCTGTATTTCATCCGGATACTGACCAATCCGTCCGTGATGGGCAATCACATTCGCAGCGGCAGGAAGTCCGGCGATCAGAAAATGAAGATTGCCGCCAGCAGCAGCACAGCGGCGGGCATCAGCAAGGCCGGACGGCCAAGCACCCGCGAGGGGCGGTCAATACGCCACCGCTGCCGCGAGGCAGCAAGTTCGTTCCGCAATTCCGCCAGAAGCTGGCCGCGAAGGCGTGGATCGGCGCACATGATCGAAGTCTAGTCTTCAGCGGGCAAACTTGCAAAGACCCGCTAGTCGCGGTCTCGGCCCGGCGCATCCTCGTTGCGCGTTTCCCAGAAATCCAGAGACCACTTGCGCAGTTCCTCCCGGCAGTCGCCCTTGCAGTCGAGCCAGCTCCCTTTGGGCGTCTGCACCTCGTGTCCCCACCAGGTCGGACGCACCGCACCGGTGACGCTGCCATTTCCATAATGGCTGAAAGCCGTGACGCGGCTTTTGCCCTGCGGTGCCGCGGCCAACGGCCCGGCCGGGAATACAGCGGCCAGCGCCACGAGAATGAGCATGAATCCCGTCCTCGGCGGGACAGCGCCAGTATACTTCATATGAATGCCTCCATGGCCCCTACGTCGTCTAGCCGGCGAGCACGGGCGCGCACTCGGCCCAAGGGTGACCGCGCCCGCAGGCTGCGATGCGCTGTACCACACGCGGTTTGCTGCCCGCGGCCACACCAGTCTCATAGCAAATCACAACCAGATGGGACGACACCGCCTCGATCAACTCGTTGGGAGCAAGCAGGAAGTCCGGATTCTCGGGCCGTCCGCGACGCTCCTGTCCCTGGGCGAACGTCTCGTAGATCAGTAGCCCGTCCCTGGCCACGCATTTGACGATGGCCGGCAGGATGGGCCGCCACAGATAGTTGACGACAATTACCCCGTCGAATGTGCGGCCCTCATAAGGAAACGGCTGCCCGCGCTCCAGATCGGTCCCGACCAGCGTCAGTCCGCCATGTTCGCCAAGCTCCGCCGCGCGTGAAATGTCCCGGTCGATCCCCGTCGCCCTGTATCCCCGCGACAGCGCCAGCTTCAGGTGCCGGCCGCTGCCGCAAGCTACGTCGAGAATGTGCCCGCCAGCCTTCACGCCACCGACGAAGCGCTTGACCCACACCGATGGCTCTGGAGGTCCCTGTTCCTTTGCATCGTCCATCATCGTCAATACCAGTTGCGCGTAAGCCCGGAGAAGAAGGCATGCGCGCCAACGCGAAGATTGCGCAGCGAGTAACCGCCTTCCTGCACCACCAGCGTTGGCAGGCGCAATCCGCCGATGCGCTCGCCGATTTGCCGCACCGCACCAGGACCGACAAGGAAGTTCCCCGAAGGATCGCCCCGCATGAAATCGAAACCGAGCGATACCACCAGCGTCTCGGCCCTGTATTCACTAATGCGCGCCAGCGCCTTGTCCAGCGTCTTCAGGAATTGCGCATCCTCCGTACCGGGCGGCAGCGGAAAATTCGCGTTGAAGTCTTCACCCGCGCCCTTGCCCGTTTCGTCGGCGAATCCCGCGAAATTCGGATAGGCGTGGCGCGGATCGCCGTGCAGGGACAGCGTCAGGACGTCGGCGCGTTCATAGAAAATATCCTGCGCCCCATTGCCGTGGTGGAAATCCACATCGAGCAGCGCCACGCGTCCATGCTTGCTCAATTCGTTGGCGGCGATGGCCGAATTGTTGAGGAAGCAGTAGCCGCAATAGAGGTCGCGCTCCGCGTGATGCCCGGGCGGGCGGCACAGCGCATAGGCCATCTGCTCTCCGGAAAGGATTTCCCGCGCACCTGTCAGGGCGCAGTCCACCGCGTCCTTCGCCGCCGTCCAGGTCTTCGCGGTGACAGGCGAAAAGGTGTCGGCGGCAAAATATCCCGCCTGCTCGGCCAGCGCTACGGGAAGCCGGTCGCGGTGCCGGGGCGGAAATACCTCCGCATAAAGAATCGTGCCAGGGGCCAATTCCCGCGACGCGCGCTTCAGAAAGGCGATGAGGCTTCCGTTGTGAACCTCTGCGATGTGGCTCTCGGGGAAGCGCCTTGTTCTCAGACGCGACAGCGGCAGCGTCTCCAGCCCACGTAGTATGGCACCGACGCGCGCGGGCCGCTCTTCGTAGCCCTTCTCCCTGAGGTGATGCAGTTCGTGCCGCTCCGAGACGATCAGCTTCAGCGGCATCAGCCGCCGCGACGCCGTTGGTGGTGCGGAAGGCGTGCGGCTCGCCGGCATATGCAGCGCCACCGGATCCGACTTGAAGGAGCGCACGATGCGCTGAACGAAGGGATCGCCGGGAGCGTAATGATACTGAGCCACAAGCACGCGGCGGGCGAAGGCGCGCGCGTCGCTGCGAGGCAGCCGGGGCGCGCGGCCGAGCGGATCGAACACCAGCGAAGTGAGCATATTCGCATTGCGTGGATTGGGCGTGACGTCCCACTCCGTCTCCATGACCATGCGTGCGCCGAAGCTCTCGTAGAAGCGCAGCCTCCTCCGGTTGGCCGCGGCCTGCTTGGCATCGCCTGCCTTCACGGCATCCGTGGGAGGAATGTCGAGCAGCAGCCCGCGCGCGCCCTTCTGCACCAGCAACTCCCGCAGTGCCTCGTAGAGCGCACCGCCGATGCCGCGCCTCGGGCGCGAGGGGTCGGACGCGATATATTGCAGATAGGCCAGACGCAATTCGGGAAAGAAAAAGGTGAAGGACAGTCCCAGCACCGTGCCGCGCTGATCCTCGGCGATCAGGAGGATCGGCTCGAAATCCAGTTCCGCCGGATTTGCCGCCATTTCCTCGATCTGCTCGAACGGATAACTTTTTCCAGCAAATGCGGCGTCAAAAATGGCCCGCATCTGGGAAAATTTCGGGCGGACCGCTTCCCTCTGCGGCCCGAAGAGTCGCTTGAATCGGATCATTTGCTGTCCTGCTGATCGGGGCCACATTAACGAAGCCTCGCCCCCTGTCCAGTTGAAGCAGGCCGGGAGGCCCCATATAGAGAGGGCTATGAGCCAGCAAGGCGCATTGCGCTACCGCAAGATGAACGGATTGGGTAACGACTTCGTCGTGCTCGACGCGCGCACGCGCCCGCTCGCGCTCGACCGCGCACAGATCCGCCGTATCGCCGACCGCAAGCAGGGCATCGGCTGCGACCAGTTGATCATGATCGAGCCTTCTCCCGGCGGCGCTGACGCCCTCATGCGTATCTACAATGCCGACGGCGGTGAAGTTGAGGCCTGCGGCAACGCCGCGCGCTGCATCGCCCAGCTGCTGGCCGGCGAAACCGGCCGCCCGGGCGTCACCATCGAGACAGTTCCCGCCATTCTTGGCGCGCAGGTGCATGGCGACGGCTCCGTCACCATCGACATGGGCGAGCCTCGTTTCGACTGGCAGGATATTCCCCTGTCGGAGCCATTCCACGACACGCGCGGCATCGAGCTTCAGGTCGGCCCCATCGACGCGCCGCTCCTGCATACGCCGAGCGTGGTCAACGTCGGCAACCCCCATTGCATCTTCTGGGTCAAGGACGTGGCGGCCCATGACCTGGGACGCATCGGTCCCATCCTCGAATATCACCCGCTGTTTCCCGAGCGGGCCAACATTTCTCTGGCGCAGGTGACGGCGCCCGACGCCATTACCCTGCGCGTCTGGGAGCGTGGCGCCGGGCTGACGCGCGCCTGCGGAACCGCGGCCTGTGCTGCTGCGGTGGCGGCCGCTCGCAAGAAGCTGACGGGCCGCCAGGTCACGGTGACCCTGCCCGGCGGGCCGCTACACATCCATTGGCGCGAGAGCGACGGCCATATGCTCATGACTGGCCCGGCGCAGCTTGACGGCGAGAGCACGCTCGACCCGGCACTGCTCGCGGCGGAGACAGCCGCATGAAGCGTCCTGACATCCTTACATTTGGCTGCCGGCTGAACAGCTTCGAGAGCGAGGTCATGGCCGCCCGCGCCGGCGAGGCCGGCCTTGGCGACGCCATTATCGTCAACACCTGTGCCGTTACCGGCGAAGCGGTGCGCCAGGCCCGGCAGGCCATCCGGCGCGCACGCCGGGAGCGCCCCGAAGCACCCATCATCGTCACCGGCTGCGCGGCTCAGATCGATCCGCAAGCCTTCGCCGCCATGCCTGAGGTGGATCACGTCATCGGCAACGGCGAGAAGATGCAGCCCGATATCTTCCTTCGGCTGGCCGCAGGGAGCGAAGAACGGCTGCGTGTCAACGACATCCAGTCCGTGCGCGAGACCGCCGGCCACATGGTCGAAGGACTTGGGTCGCGAGTGCGCGCCTATGTGCAGATTCAGAACGGCTGCGATCACCGCTGCACCTTTTGCATCATTCCCTTTGGCCGCGGGCCGTCGCGCTCGGTTCCGGCAGGGGATATTGTTGCGCAGATCCGAAGGCTCGCCGGGAATGGCTACCGCGAGATCGTGCTGACCGGCGTCGATATCACTGCCTACGGGGCAGACCTGCCCGGCGCGATGACGCTGGGAGGCCTTGTCCGCGCCATCCTGCGCCATGTGCCCGAGATCGGCCGGCTTCGTCTCAGCTCCATCGACTCCATCGAGGCCGATGCCGATCTGATGCGGGCCATCGCCGAGGAAGAGCGGCTGATGCCGCATTTCCACCTGTCGCTCCAGTCGGGCGACGACATGATCCTCAAGCGCATGAAGCGCCGCCATCTGCGCGACGACGCGATCCGCTTCTGCGAGGACATCCG
>JAYZVT010000409.1:0-5390 GCA_036155355.1 Pseudomonadota bacterium | reverse complement strand
TCTGGGAACGCCCTCCCGGGTGCCCGCCGCCTTGCGCGGGCCTCATCAAACATATGGCCGCGCCCTACCCCTTGCAACCCACCCGCGAGGGGATGTCACGGGGACGCCCGGCAAATTCCGCCACTTGGCGGCAAGAGTTGCCGGGCAAATGCCGCCATTGGGGCCTTCCGCACCGGCATAAGCGAAATAAGATTTTGAAATACATGAGTCTTTTTGAATGGTACGATTGGCCCAATGCTTGCTCGATGAAACGCAACTCTTGTGTACCAGGCGTAGAGATGACCGATCTTGCAGTGACAGCGACCGCGCAGCCCGGCTCCCTGCCGGGCATTGCCAATGGACAGGCCGCCCCGCAGTCGCCGCTCGGGGTCTTCGCCGCCCTTCTATCTGCCCTATCCACCGACCAGACCGCCCTGGAGACCGCCGCCGCCGAGGGTAATCCCTTGGCCCAGCTGCTGTTGGCCCAACAGCCCGGAACGCCGCGTCCGGATCTGGCGGCGGGGCTCGGCGAAGACGTCGAGGCAACTGTGGTCGAGGGCGGGGCCGCCCCCGGTGAAACCGCCGAAAGCCCCGAAATCGCGCTTCCGGTCTCCGTCATTCCCATACCGGATGAGACCGCGTCGGCGCAGACCGAAACCGATGCCCCTCCGGCAATCGACGAAGCCCCGGTCATTCCCGCCGCCGCACCCGTGGAGACAGCCGCACCAACCGAGCCGGCAAAGGTCACTGGCCTTGAGAATGCCGCCCAGAGGGTTGGCGACCGTCCCGGCGCCGAAGGTATCGCCAACGCCCTGACGCGTGGCAATCGCCGGCCCGCGCCCGCGCCGCAGCCCGGTCCTGCCGCCACCCCGGCAACTCCGGCTTCGACCGCACCCGCCGCGACACCGGCTACACCCGCCATACCCGCCGATCCGGAAACGCCGGCTCCCGCGCCCGTGCCTGCTCAACCGCAGCAGCGGGCGGCTGTGGACGCTCCCGCTGAGATCGCACCCGCTGGCGACACGGTGGACACCGATCGTCCGCAGTTGCCGGAAGCCGCCACCGACAAGCGCCCTTCCGCCGCTCCGTCGCGTCCCGCAGTTGTCAATTTTGTGCCCAGTTCGCTCACCGCCCAGACACTGGTGAGCCTCCAGGAATCCCCCAGCGCCGACACCATCCCCCTCGGCGCTTCCGGCGGCGCTGGCCAGGCGCTTCAGTTGAAGCCTGCCTATGCGCCGCCGCCCCCTTCCCCCGCCGCGCCGGCCATCCCCCTGCAGGGCATCGCCGTGCACATCGCCCAGCAGGCGCAGTCCGGCGCGCGGCGTTTCGACATCCGCCTCGATCCGCCCGAACTGGGCCGTATCGAGGTCCGGCTGGACGTGAACCGCGAGGGTCACGTGCATACCCACCTGGTGGTGGAGCGCAGCGAAACGCTGGACTTGTTACAGCGCGACTCACGCCAGCTCGAGCGTGCACTGCAGGACGCCGGACTGGATACCTCTCAGGGCAGCATGAAATTCTCGCTCAAGGAGCATGGCGCCGGACAGCACGGCGCCCGTGAAGGCTCCTCCGATCACTATGACGTGAAGACGAAGGACGGCACCGAGGACATGCCGGAGGAACAGCCGGTGTGGCAGGGACGGGCCTATACGGGCCGGATTGGGCTCGACATACGAATATGACCGAAGGGGCAATCAATGGTTGAGATCAATCCGTTTTCCGCGCTTTCCGCCGTCGGCGCCGCCGCCAAGGATCGCGCCAGCGTCGCCGACAATCTGGACACATTCCTGTCGTTGCTGACGACGCAACTGAAGAACCAGAGCCCGTTGGATCCCCTCGACACCAATCAGTTCACCCAGCAGCTGGTGCAGTTTTCCGAGGTCGAGCAGACGGTGAAGATCAACGCCAACCTCGAGCGCATCGCCCAGCTTGGCGCCGCCAATACGATCACCAGTGCCGTCGGCTTCATCGGCAAGAACGTGACCACCAGCGGTACCAGCACCACGCTGACGGGCGGCAAGGCAAGCTGGAGCTACTCGGTCGCAGGCGACAGCCCTTCCGCTACTTTTACCGTGTCTGATTCCGCCGGCCGGCCCGTTTATACCGAGACCAAGCCCGTCACCAGCGGCACGGGCACCTTTGCCTGGAACGGCCAGACTTCCACTGGCAGCACCGCCCCCGATGGCCGTTACACCCTCTCCATCCGCGCCGACGACGGCTCTGGCGGCGTGCTCGAGGCCTCCACCTCCGTCGGCGGCATTGTCGATGGCGTGGACATGAGCGGCGACGAGCCCGTTCTCATTATCGATGGCCGCCGCATAAGCCTGACCGACGTGGCCTCGATCAGCGCCGTACCCGGCAACTGACGTAAAACGCGCCTCTACCCCGGTTTCCACTCGGTTAACCCTCGCGTTTAGCCAAATGTTAAGCGCAGGGCCGTAAAACTGTGCTCGGGCAGGTCATGACGTGTTGGGAGTACAATGACCGAACAGTACAGGCCGCGTGTCAGATACGTTATTGGGCCGGACGGAAGTCCCCTCACTATCGCCGATCTGCCGCCGAACAATACCAAGCGCTGGGTGATCCGTCGCAAGGCCGAGGTTGTCGCCGCGGTTCGCGGCGGTCTGCTCAGCCTTGAGGAAGCCTGCCAGCGCTATACGCTGACGGTGGACGAGTTCCTCAGCTGGCAGCGCTCGATCGATCGCCATGGCCTTCCGGGCCTGCGCGCGACGCGCATCCAGGATTACCGATCCTCTTAGGCGCAGCTCGGGCTCTGGTCCGCCTGATCGGGGCGCTTTGCGCGCCGTTCTCCGGCCGCGCGCAGCGGCCGGTTACCGCTTTCCCGCATTTCCTGCGATCCGGTTAAGCATCTGTTTAGACATCAGCCGGTAATTTTTGCCTACCGGCGCGAACATGGTGAATGCGCGCTTAACGCACCGGTGCGAGACGGGCGCCCGCAGCACTGCGGGGATTGTGGAGCGGGGACTTCAAGTGAACAACGTCATCGAGTTCGTGAAGACGCTGGGCGCGGCGCGGCTGGCCGCGATGGGTGCGGTTGCGCTCGGCCTCATTGGCTTCTTTGTCTTTCTGATGCTGCGCCTGTCCTCGCCCCAGATGGGCGTTCTCTTCACCGATCTGACTTTCCAGGATTCGGTCGAGATCACCAAGAAGCTGGAAGCCATGAACGTGCCGCACGAGGTGCGTCAGGACGGCGCCATCATCATGGCGCCGAAAGAGCGCGTGCCGCGCCTGCGCCTTGAACTGGCCGGCTCCGGCCTTCCCGCCGGCGGCACCGTGGGCTACGAGATCTTTGACAAGGGCGAGACCCTCGGATCGACGAGTTTCGTCCAGAATATCAATCAGTTACGGGCACTTGAAGGCGAGCTGGCGCGCACCATCCGCGCCATCGACCGGGTGCAGACCGCGCGCGTGCACCTAGTGCTGCCGCAGCGCAAACTGTTTTCCACCAAGGCGGCGGAGCCCTCCGCCTCCATCGTCCTCAAGGTCCGGGGCTCTCTCGAGAGCGGCCAGATCAAGGCCATACAGCATCTGATCGCCTCCGCGGTCGAGGAGCTGAAGCCCGGACGGGTATCCATTGTCGATGAGACCGGCCGTCTGCTTGCCAATGGTTCGGGCGATGGCGACAAGGGCTCGACCGCAGCCGTGGACGAGCGCAGCAGCGCATTTGAGAGACGTACCCAGCAGGACATCGAGGAGATCGTCGCCAGGGTCGTCGGGCCCGGCAGGGTGCGGGCGCGGGTGACGGCCGAACTCGACTACAACAAAGTCACCGAGACCTCCGACATCTACGATCCCAACGGTCAGGTGGTGCGCTCAACGCAAACCCGCGAGGAAAATTCCGCTTCCGCCAGCCAGACCGGCGACAATGGCGTCTCCGTGAGCAAGGAGCTTCCCGCCGCCAATGCCGATCAGGGCGGCGGCACCGAGAAGGATCGCGCCAGCAAGAGCGAGGAGATCGTAAACTACGAAATTTCCCGCACCACCAAGACGGAGATCGCCGAAGGCGGCCGCATAAAGCGGCTGTCCGTCGCCGTGCTCGTGGACGGCATCTATGCCCAGGGCTCGGACGGAAAGCTGGCCTATCAGGAGCGTCCCGCAGAGCAGATCGAGCAAATCTCGCAACTCGTGCGTACCGCCGTCGGCTTCGACAAGACCCGTGGCGACCAGGTGCATGTCGCCAGCCTGCAATTCGCTGATACGGCCGCGATTCCCGGATCCAACGGCGAGGACCGCGCCTGGTACGAATTTTCCAAGGCCGAATATTTCCGCATGGCCGAACTTGGGACTGTCGTCCTGATTTCCCTACTCGTGCTGCTGTTTGTCGTGCGCCCGCTCGTGCGCCGCATCATCACGCCCGAAAAGCAGCCCAAGCCCGTGGAGGCCCTGGCCGCGCCGGAGAACCCCTCCAGCGCAGTTCAGGCAATCGAAGGGCCGAAAATGTCCAGTGCCGCATCCAAGGCGCTGGCCAGCGCCAAGATCGTCGGCGAGGTGCAGGCCGCGGCCATACGCGACATCGGCAACATCGTCGAAAACAATCCTGAGGAAGCGGTGACGATTATCCGCAACTGGATCCAGGAAGAGCAGCTGCGGGGAGCTTCGTAAATGGCCGAAGCGGCTAACAAGCTTCCCGCCGTTCAGGACGAGGCCGCGGCTATCGCCGAGGCGCGCTTTGAGTATCGCAAGCTGGATGGACCGGAGAAGGCCGCGATCCTGCTTCTGGCGCTTGGAGCCGAATACGGCAATGCCATCTGGAAGGAGCTCGACGACAACGAGGTCATCGCCATTTCGCTGGCCATGTCGAGGCTGGGCACCGTGACCAAGGAGTTGACCGAAACCCTGATGACGGAGTTCGTGTCACAGATGTCGCTGGCCGGCGCGCTCATGGGAACGGCGCTATCTACCGAACGGCTGCTTTCGGAATATCTGCCGCCTGACCGTCTCAAGCACATTATGGAAGAAATCCGCGGTCCCGCAGGCCGCAACATGTGGGAGAAACTCTCCAACGTCCAGGCCAACGTTCTCGCCAACTATCTCAAGAACGAGTATCCCCAGACCGTCGCAGTGGTGCTGTCGAAGATCTCCACGGAACACGCCGCCCGCGTCCTGTCCATACTTCCCGAGGACTTCGCCATGGAAGTGGTCCACAGGCTGCTTGGCATGGAATCCGTGCAGCGCGACGTGCTCGAGAAGATCGAACACACCCTGCGCAGCGAGTTTATCTCTAACCTGTCGCAAACCCAGAAGCGCGACGCGCACGAGCTGATGGCCGAGATCTTCAACAACTTCGACCGTCAGACCGAAAGCCGCTTCCTGACCAGTCTTGAGGAAGACGATTGGGACGCGGCCGAACGCATCAAGCATCTGATGTTCACTTTCGACGATCTGGCCAA
>JAYZVT010000408.1:0-2647 GCA_036155355.1 Pseudomonadota bacterium | reverse complement strand
AGGGGCTTTTAAAGGCGTAACCTCGGAGCGTGCCGGTGGGCCGGCATCGGCATTGTTTCCCCCCTCAGAGAGTCGAAAGGATACCGGTTGCGCCATGGAGGCTGAACTAGACTAAAGTTTTGTCGTCCACAGCGGCTGGATTTGCGCTGGATCAGGGCGGAAAACCACGGGAATTTGCGATTTTTCCCGTCAGAGACAGAAACAGTGGCAAGGTGAGGAATGGAGCCCCCGGCATTTGCTCCCAATAGCGGCGCAACCCCGCTGCTGGCCCTGTCCGCGGTGGCCCTCGATCTCGAGACCACCAGCGTCGATTCCGCCCAGGCCCGCGCGGTACAGATTGGCGCGATTCGCGTCGCCGCGGCCCGTATCGTCCCGGAAGAGACCTATTCGGTCCTCGTGAATCCCGGAATCCCTGTTCCCAAGGTGTCCTCGGCGGTGCATGGCCTCACCGACAAGGACCTGGCCGGCTCTCCACCATTCGTTGACCGGATCGAAAGCCTGGAAGCCTTCCTCGGCGGCGCGGTGCTTATCGGCCATACCATTGGCTACGACCTCACGGTGCTGCAGCGCGAGTATGAACTTGCCGGGCGAAGCTGGACCGCGCCGCGCGCCCTGTGCGTGCGGATGCTCGCTCGCGTCGCCGTACCCTCGCTGGCCGGTTACAGCCTCGACCAGATCTGCGCCTGGCTGGACGTGCCGGTCGCCAACCGTCACACCGCGCTCGGAGATGCGATCATGGCGGGCGAGGTGTTCGCGCGGCTGATCGAGCCCCTGCGCGCCCGAGGGGTGCGGACGCTGGCCGAGGCCGACGCCGCCTGCGCCAGGCTGGGCGACGAGGAGCGCCGCCATGTGGAAGCGGGCTGGGTGCATCCTTCCGCGGCGCGGGAACAGCACGCGGCCATGGAAGCGATCCGGCGCATCGACGCCTATCCCTTCCGTCACCGGGTCAAGGACATCATGCGTTCACCGGCTTGTTTTGCGCCTCCAGCGATGACCGCCGGCGACGCGCTGGGCTACCTGCTGGACAACAAGATCAGCTCGGTTTTCGTCAAGGCCGACGACGGGCGCTACGGCATTGTGACGGAGCGCGACCTGCTGCGGGCGCTGGACCCGCGACGCGAGGGCGGAGCCGCCTCGCGGCTCGACGCGCTGATGTCCACGCCTCTGCACGGTGTTCCGGAAGATGCGTTCCTCTACCGCGCCATGGGCCGCATGAACCGCCTGCGTGTCCGCCATCTCGCCGTGACCAATGCACAGGGAGAAATCACCGGCGCGCTCACCAACCGCGACCTGCTGCGGATGCGCGCGACCGCCGCCGTCTCGCTCGGCGACGAGATTGACATGGCCCAGGGGCCCGAGGCGCTGGCGGCGGCCTGGTCCACGCTGCCCCGCGTCGCCCGCTCCCTGCTTGCCGAGGACGTGGATGCGCGCAGCATCGCCGCCGTGGTCAGCGGCGAGATTTGCGCCATGACGCGCCGCGCCGCGGAACTGGCTGAAGCGCATATGGCGGCCCTGGGCCGGGGCGCGCCGCCACAGCCTTACGCGGTGCTGGTGCTGGGGTCGGGCGGACGAGGGGAGAGCCTGCTCGCGGCCGACCAGGATAACGCCATTATCTACCGGGAAGGCGAACCTGGTGGCGAGGCCGACAAGTGGTTCGAGGAAATGGCCACGCACATGGCCGCAACTCTTGATGCGTCGGGACTGCCCCTGTGCAAGGGCGGCGTGATGGCCAAGAACGCGGCCTGGCGGCATAGCGTGGAGGGGTGGCGCCAGGCCGTTGACCACTGGATCGGCCGTTCCTCGCCTGACGATCTTCTTAACGTGGACATCTTCTTCGACGCCCTGCCGGTACATGGGGAAATGGAGCTGGGCGAGGAGATACGCCGCTATGCCTATGCCAAGGCCCGGAACGACTTCGCCTTCCTGAAGCTGCTGGCGGAGATCAGCCGCAAGTGGCAGTTGCCTTTGACAATCCTTGGCAACCTGCGGACCGAGGACGGGCGTGTTGATCTCAAGAAGGGCGGCCTGATGCCGGCATTCTCACTCGCCCGCGTCATGTCGATCCGCCACGGCATACTGGAACGGTCCACGCCCGCGCGACTTGCCGGCGTGCGCGATCTCGGCATCGCCGCTGCTTCCGATTTCGACCACGCCATTGCGGGTCACAAGACGGTTCTCGGCGCGGTGCTGGAACAGCAGTTGATCGACTGCGAGGCGGGCAGGCCGCTTTCGAACTGGGTGGACGCGCGGCGCTTGAGCAAGCCGCGCACCGCTGAAATCCGCACGGCGCTGAGGGCCATCAGCGCGCTGGAAACTCTGGTCACGGATGTGTTGACTGCGCCCTTGCGCAAGGGCTGACCGGAGGCAATCAGCCTTTCACCTTCTCCTTGGCCCAGCTGTCGCGCAGCGCCACCGTGCGGTTGAAGACTGGCTTGCCCGGCTTGCCATCCGGGTCGGGGCAGAAATAGCCATGCCGCTCGAATTGCAGCGGTTCGTCCTCGGGCCACGAACCAAGGCTCGGCTCCAGCATGCAGCCCCGCAGCACGGTCAGCGAGGCCGGGTTGAGTGCCTGCGCCAGTTCTTCTCCGGCCTCGGGTTCCCGCTCGCGGAACAGCGGCTCGTAGAGCCGCACTTCGGCCGTGGCGGC
>JAYZVT010000407.1:0-6083 GCA_036155355.1 Pseudomonadota bacterium | reverse complement strand
CAGAACACCATCTGGAAGAACCAGTCCGACGCGGCGGCATACTTGCCCTCGTCGGCATCGGTCGCCGGGATAGCTTTCGGCAGGAAGCTGCCGAGATAGCCGCCGTCCACACCGTCATACATGAGGTTGTAGCCGACCACCCAGAACATGATGTTGGCGATGGCGAACAGCGCCACGTTCTTGGTGCACTGCATGGCGACGTTCTTGGTCCGCACCATGCCGGCTTCGAGCATGGCGAAGCCCGCTGCCATCCACATGACGAGAAAGCCCGTCACCAGGAAGAGGAATGTGTTGAATACGTAAGCCGAGTCGACTGGCACTTCCTTTGGCGCGGTTGATTCCGCGGCCTGCGCAAGGGCCTGATCGACAAAGCCGCTGACGGCCGCCACGGAGGCGATCGCCAGGGCGAGAAGTGTGAATGCCCGATTCATGATAACCCCCTGTGACATCAAAGCGCGTCGGCGTCGGTTTCGCCGGTACGAATGCGGACCGTCTTCTCGATCGGTCCCACGAAAATCTTGCCGTCGCCGATCTGGCCGGTCTTGGCGGCGCCGGCGATGGCCTGGACCGCTTTCGAAACCTGCTTGGCGGGAACGACGACCTCGATCTTGATCTTGGGCAGAAAGTTCACGGCGTATTCCGCGCCGCGATAGATTTCTGTGTGACCCTTCTGACGCCCGTAACCCTTCACTTCGGTCACGGTCATCCCTTGAAGGCCGATCTCGGTGAGTGCCTGGCGGACCTCATCGAGCTTGAATGGCTTTATGACGGCCATCACTAGTTTCATGGTTTGACCCCCGTGTTTGTGCGCTGCCGGTCCCGGTAGTCTCGCCGGACGGCAGGCACTGTTTTCCAGGGCAAGGGCCGTCTGTGGCCCCAAGCCGCCAACACAGAGTCAAGGCTTGTGCCAGTCTGGCTTTCGCTGAGCTAAACTATTGGATTTGCGGAGGAAAGGGCTTCAAATAGGCTGATCTGCAGGCGCCGCGGCACGTCAAACCAGCATAGAAACTAGGCAATCCGGCCTGATTGACTACGAAATAGGCAAATCTGTTTTGGCCCGGCGGAGATGCAATCCTGCCGGCCTTTTCAGCCGCTGGTGCGCTCGCGGGTGAGGCCCTCCTGGGCAGCGGATGCGACCAGCTTTCCGTCCCTTGTATAGACAAGGCCGCGGGTGAAGCCGCGTGCGCCTGAGGCGCTGGGGCTGTCTTGGGCGTAGAGCAGCCACTCATCCGCGCGGAAGGGCCGATGGAACCACAAGGCATGATCGAGGCTGGCCAGCATCAGCCCCGGCTCGAACAGCATCCGGCCATGGGCAATGAGGGCCGTGTCCAGCAAGGTGAAGTCCGAAGCATAGGCCAGCACGCATTGATGCAGGGCCGGGTCGTCCGGGAGCGCGCCGGTTGCCCGCATCCACACATGCTGTACCGGCTTGCGCTTCTTCTGGGACAAGAAGCGGCTCAGATCCACCGGGCGAATTTCGATCGGCCGCTCCCGCTCCCAATAGGCGCGAATATAGGCCGGCAACTTGTCGATGAACTCCACTTTCAGGTCGGCCAGGCTCGGCAGGTCGTCCGGTTGCGGTACTTCGGGCATGTCGAACTGGTGGTCGAAACCGGGCTCCTCCCTGTGGAATGAGGCGGACATGGAGAAAATCGCCTGCCCATGCTGGATCGCCACCACCCGGCGGGTATTGAAGCTGGCCCCGTCGCGGATCCGGTCCACCTCGTAGATGATCGGCACCTTGGGGTCGCCCGGCCGCATGAAGTAGCCATGCAGGGAGTGGGCGACCCGGTCTTCGACCGTGGCCTCCGCCGCTACCAGCGCCTGCCCGATAACCTGCCCGCCGAACACCCTCTGCCAGCCGTCCTGCGGCGAGCGCCCGCGGAACAGGTTGTGTTCCAGCCTTTCCAGTTCGAGTATGGAGAGCAGGCGTTCGACGGCGACGGCCATAGGGTGATTTCCCCGATTCGGGAGGCTGGAGGCGAGACGCGTCCCAGCAGGAGGCGAGGCAGCCCGAGCTGTCAAGCCGCGCTGGCTGTAGGGGAGTATCGCGCGTGCGAGCGGATCAAGGCAAATTCGATGTCGCCATTTCCGGCGGCGGCTTCGTCGGTCTGGCGCTTGTTCTTGCGCTTTCGCGGGCGCGGCCAGGTCTCGCCATCGCCGCCATCGATCCTCTGCCCCGGGACGAGGCGCTTTCCCGGGAGAGGGACGGACGCGCCAGCGCGCTGACACGGGCATCCGTCAACCTCCTCAAGACGCTCGGCGTGTGGGAAAGGGTTGCCGGCGACGCCCAGGCCATGCGCCGCATCGACATCACTGACACTGGCCTTGCCGCAGAAGTCCGCCCGCCACTGCTGCAGTTTGATACCGAACTGGAGCCGGGCGAGCCGGCGGCGCATGTACTGGAAAACCACAAGCTGCTTTCCGCCCTGCTGGACACTGCGCTGCAAGCATCCGGAGTAGAGTCGATCCCGGACGCCGTCGCGGGCCTCGACCGCATGGCGCATGGCGTGGAACTGACGCTGCACAATGGAGCAGGCATCCGCTCCGCCCTTGCCGTGGCGGCTGACGGCCGCCGCTCGCGATTGCGCGAGCTGTCCGGCATCAGGACGGTCGGCTGGAGTTATCCGCAGTCGGGCATCGTCGCCACAATCGATCATGAGCGGCCCCATAATGGTCTCGCCGTCCAGCACTTCCTGCCCTCGGGCCCCTTCGCCTTCTTGCCGCTGCCGGGCAATCGCTCTTCGCTCGTTTGGTCGGAGGACCGCGACGAGGCCCGCAGGATCATGGCGCTCGGCGATGACGATTTTCTTGCAGAGGTGTCGCTGCGCTTCGGCGGACGCTTCGGGAAACTGGCGCTCGCCGGACCGCGCGGCTCATGGCCCCTCGATCTGCACATGGCGCGCAGCTTCGTCCGCGAAAGGGTCGCGCTGGCTGGCGACGCCGCCCATGGCGTGCATCCGCTTGCCGGCCAGGGGTTGAATATCGGATTGCGCGACGTGGCGGCGCTCGCGCAGGTAATCGTCGATGCCGCCCGCCTCGGCCTCGACATCGGCGATGCCTCTGTCCTTGCCCGCTATGAGAGATGGCGGCGCTTCGACAGTGCCTTCTTGGCTTTCGCTATGGACGGCATGAACCGGCTGTTCTCCAGCGACGCGCCGGGGCTCCGCATGGTCAGAAGCTTTGGCCTCGGCCTCGTGGACCGGGCGCCATCGCTAAAGCGCTTCTTCGTGGCGGAGGCCGCCGGCGCCATCGGCGAAGTGCCGAAACTGCTGCGCGGACAGCCGATCTAGTCGCTCATGACAAGGAGCAACGGAAACAACCTGGCTGACTGGCTTGCCGTTGGCACGCCGGCTTATTCATTCAGTTTCCTCGCTTCGTCCGCCAGCATGATGGGAATGCCGTCCCGGATCGGATAGGCGAGGCCCGCGGCGCGCGAGATCAGCTCCTGCGCGTCCTTGTCATATTCGAGCGGTGTTTTCGTAAGCGGACAGACAAGGATCTCCAGCAGCTTGGGGTCGATGCCATGCCGGCTTCGCTTCGCTTCCGTGCTGTCTTTGCCGTCGCTCATGTCGCTTTCGTCTCCTGCTTGGGGGTCCCCGTTACTGTACCGTACCGCCCGCGCCTCCGTCGCGTGCTGCGAGGTCCATCTCCGCCAGCGCGATCAGCACTTCCGACCTCGCTTTCAGGTCGATGGCTTCCAGCAGTGCCTGTTTCTCCTCTGGCCCATAGGGGCTGATGACGGAAAGCGTGTTTACCAGTAGCTCGTTGGAGGACCGGTTGATGCTGTCCCAGTCGGCATTCAGATCATGCGCTTGCAGGTAATTGCGCAGCACCCGCAGCAGCCTCTTGCGATTGACTGCGCTCTCGCCCGCGCCCTGTTCGAAATCTGCGGCGTAGGGCGTGAAGTCCACCTTGCACACGCGATAGGGCGCCGTGCTGCCGCGCTCCGACATGATCCTGTACCGGGCCACGCCGGTCAGCGTGACAAGGATGCGCCCGTCGTCAGTCTCCTGGAAGGCGGTGATGCGCCCGACGCTGCCGATTGAGCGCAGCGGCACCGTGCTTCCGGCCGGGGACTCTTCCTCGCCCGCGCTGGTGTCGGGTTGAACAATGCCGACCAGCCGTGACCCGGCGAGTGCGTCGTTGATGAGCGCGATGTAGCGCGGCTCAAAAACGTTGAGCGGCAATGTAGATCGCGGCAGCAGGATCACGCCCCGAAGCGGAAACACCGGAATCTCCGCCGGCAGGTCCTCGGGCTTGCGATAGAGCTGCATCACGATTGCACGGTCCCGTCATGCGGTGCCTCAGGAGAACAGCAGCACCGACAGTCTCTGTCGTCCCGCCACCGTATTCGGATCGGCGGGGCCCCAGGCCTCGAACAATTGCACCAGTTGCTTGCGTGCGCCGTCGTCGTTCCATTTGCGGTCGGCGGCGGCAATGGCCAGCAGCGCCTCGGTCGCTCCAGCCCGGTCGCCGGCCGCATTCAGCGCCAGGGCTAGGTCGAAGCGCGCCTGGTGATCCTTGGGATTCTGCTCGATCTGGGCCCGCAGCCGGTCAATGTCTTGCCGCGACCCGCCCTTCTTCGCCAGTTCAAGCATCGCCCGCGCGCTGGCAACCGGTTCCGCTCCTGCCTTGGCCGGGGGCGCCAGCGCCAGGGTCTGCTCGGCTCGCTCGTGGTCGCCACCCTTGATGTAGCATTTGGCCAGACCGCCAATCGCCGCCACGTTACCGGCGTCGCCCTGCAGCGCCTGCGCGTAAAGCGCTGCGGCGGAGGCGGCGTCGCCGGCGGCAAGCGCCTCGTCGGCGGCCGCCACCTGGTCCTCGATGCCACCTTCCTCGCCCGGTCCTGCCACGCGCTCGATGAAGGCCTTCACCTGTGATTCCGGCAGGGCGCCCATGAAGCCGTCAACCGGGCGTCCGTCGCGAAAGGCGAAAACGGCCGGAATCGAGCGCACCCCCATCTGGCCGGGAATCGAGGGATGCTCGTCGATGTTCATTTTCACCAGCCGCACCCGGCCGCCGGAAGCGCGCACCGCCGCTTCAAGGATTGGCGTCAGCTGCTTGCACGGGCCGCACCACGGCGCCCAGAAATCCACCAGCACAACAGCCCGCCGCGATGCCTCCAGCACGTCCTTCACGAATTCGCGTGTGGTCGTGTCCTTGATCAACTGGTCCGGGGAAGGCGTGTCTGCGCCGCCCGGATTGAGCGTCTGGGGGTCCATGGTCTCGATTTTTTCCAGAATTCTTGGCCGGTCGCTCCAAGGATGGCTGCTGGACCGGTCTTTGGCAACCGCCTAGTCGCCTGGCCCGGAACCGACCGCGACGACGCGGGGAACATGGCCGCAATCCTTGATGAATCGCACCAGGTCGCCCGAGGCGATGCTGCTGGTCGCAGTGTTGGCGAGCGGATGGAAGTTGAGCGTGTCTTGGGACATCATCCGCTCGTCGAGCACGACGCTGACGCGGGTCTGCCTGTCGTTGATGAGGGCAAAGGGCGTCACCGAGCCGGGCGGAACGCCGAGCACCTCCATGAGCAGCTCCGCCCTGCCGAAACTCAGCCGTCCCGACCCGATCCGCTCATGCAGCCGCTTCAGGTCGATTGCCTCATCCTCGAGCGCCACCACCAGCCACAGCGTTCCCTTCTTGCACTTGAGGAACAGGTTCTTGGTATGTCTGCCCGGTATGTCGCCGCGAAGCTGGCGCGATTGTTCCACCGTATGCAGCGGCGGGTGCTCGACAGTCCTCGTCGCGATGCCAAGCCCAGCAAGGCGCTGCATCAGGTCGTCTCGGGTTGCCGGCCGGTTCTCGGACATGGTCTTGGGTCTTAGCGGCGCCGGGGACAGCGGTAAAGTCCGACGGAAATGCCTGCGCGAATGGCCGCATCCCTCTCGTGCCGGTGGAAACGGAGGTGGCGGCACTGTAGTCTGCGCCCGCTTGGCCAGCCGGAGCCGGGAGCGATGACGAGGGCGGCACTCAGCCTTTACATGTACGCGCTGTATCAGGTGACGGGCGTTGCCCTGCCACTGCTGCTGATCCCTCATTTCACCTTGGGCATGTTCGGTATATCCGCAGGCGACGGA
>JAYZVT010000406.1:0-5787 GCA_036155355.1 Pseudomonadota bacterium | reverse complement strand
GCCGCCACGGTGGCGATGTCGGCATCCGGCGACTTGTCCAGTGCGGCGACACAAGCCTCGACCAGTTGCGGCTCCAGCGTCGGCAGATCGCCCTGGACGTTGACCACCACCCGGATCTCGCCTTTCGGATCAAGGCGCGCCACGGCCTCCTGGACACGGTCGGATCCGCTCTGATGGTCGGACCGGGTCATGGCCACGTCGCCGCCAGCGGCCTCGATGACAGCGGCAATCTCGCGGCTGTCGGTGGCGATGACCACGGGGCCCGCGCCTGCCGCCACGGCCCGGCGCCACACATGCAGGATCATCGGCTCGCCGTTGATATCGGCCAGCGGTTTACCCGGAAGCCGGGTCGCCTGCATCCGCGCCGGGATGACGATAAGTGCCCTGCTCATGATCTGCGTCCTTATGACGCTTTAGATGAATTATGCTATCGCCTTGCCAAGGGACCGGGCCGGTTGCAACAAAGCGCCGACGCTCTATAGTCTGCGGCCAATTCGGAATGCAAGGCTTAGGATTCGCGCTATTTCTGGGGGCGGGAGAACATGATCGACAGCTTTGAACTGAACAAGATCGCGGGCGGCGTGTTGTTTGCTCTGCTGGTGATCTTCGCCACCCGCACTATCGTCGATATCGCCTTCAAGCCTCATGCGCCGGAAAAGCCCGGATTCGAGGTTGCCGTCCAGGAAGAGGCATCCCATGGCGGGGCTCCCGCGGCAAAGGAGCCCGCAGTTCCGATCGCCATCCTGCTGCAGAAGGCCTCAGTCGAGGGCGGCCAGGCGCAGTTCAAGAAGTGCGCGGCGTGCCACACGCCGGAGAAGGGCGGACCCAACAAGGTCGGCCCCAATCTCTACGGCATCGTTGGCCGCGACCTGGCCACGCATGAGGGCTTTGCCTATTCCGACGCCATGAAGAGCAAGGGTGGCAAGTGGGACTATGAGACGCTTGCCACCTTCCTCACCAATCCCAAGGCTGCCGTTCCCGGCACGAAGATGGCCTTCGCCGGCCTCAAGGCCGAACAGCGCGCCGACGTGATCGCCTATCTGCGCACGCTCAGCGACAGCCCGGTTCCGCTGCCCGAGGCCAAGGCCGAGGCTCCCACCCCAGCGGCGCCTGCGGAGACGGCTGCGCCGGCTGCTCCGGCGGAACAAAAGCCGCAGTAGGATCGGGCCATCCGCTCGCCAAATTGTGACCGCCGGCAGTCGCCTGACGGCGTTTTGACTTTGCGCCTGAACTGCCGCAACTTCATTCTGTCTTACCGGTGAGCGGCCCATTGGCCGCGCGCCCATACTCGGTCCGGCGCGGCCGATGGCCAACGGAAGCCTCGATGACGCTGAACAGATTTGCCTGCACGCTTCTATGCGCCCTGACGGCGGCGCTGGCAGGCCAGTTGCGTGCCGACGCGGACGAGCGCAGATGGCATCATGCCCTGTCGCTGGTGGGAACGCCGAAGTTTTCCGCCGACTTCCAGCGCTTCGACTATGTCAATCCAGAAGCACCCAAGGGCGGTTCGGTGAGGATGCACGCCATCGGCACATTCGATTCGCTGAACCAGTTCACGATCAAGGGCAACGCGGCGGCCGGCATCGGGCTGGTCCACGACACGCTGATGACGGAGAGCCAGGACGAGCCCTCCACGGAATACGGGCTGATCGCGGAGGCCGTGACCTATCCGGAGGATTTCTCTTCGGTGACGTTCCGGCTCCGCCAGGAGGCGCGCTTCCATGACGGCGAGCCTGTAAAGCCTGAAGATATCATCTACAGTCTCGATGCCATCAAGAATGTGAGTCCAAATTACGCATTCTATTACAAGAACGTTGTTCGCGCGGAGAAGACTGGTGAGCGCGAAGTGACGTTCCGCTTTGACGTCAAGGGCAACCGGGAACTGCCCCAGATCGTCGGCCAGCTTCCGGTGCTGCCTAAACACTACTGGACCGGAAAGGACGCCAGCGGGCAGAGCCGTGACCTGGCCAAGACCACGCTGGAGCCGGTTCTGGGCAGCGGCGCCTACAGGGTCAAGGAAGTGCAGGCCGGGCGCTACATCGTCTACGAGCGCGTACCGGACTACTGGGGCAAGGACCTGCCGGCAACGAAGGGCCAGTGGAACTTCGACGAGGTTCGCATCGAGTATTTCCGCGACACGACCGTCGCCTTCGAGGCGTTCAAGGCGGGGCAGATCGACTACTACCAGGACTCCAGTTCGAAGAACTGGGCAACGGCCTATGACATCAAGGCCGTTCAGGCCGGCTGGATCAAACGCGAAGAAATCAAGCTCGACACGCCGGCGCCGATGCAGGCTTTCGTGCCCAACATGCGCCGGGCCAAATTCGCCGATGCGCGGGTAAGGCGAGCCTTCAATCTGGCTTTCGATTTCGAGGCATCGAACGAACGACTCTTCTATGGGCAATACAAGCGCGTCTCGTCCTATTTCGAGAATACGGAACTGGCCGCGCAGGGACTGCCGCAGGGAAGAGAGCTGGAAATACTCTCGGAGCTGAAGGGGCAGATTCCGGAAGAGGTGTTCGCTCAGGAATACCGCAACCCGATAAATCCCGACCAGGGCGCGCTGCGCAAGAACCTGCGAGAGGCAGCCAACCTGCTGAAGCAGGCGGGCTGGACGATCAGGGACGGGGCGCTGACGAATGACAAGTCGGGCGAGAAATTCACCGCGGAATTCCTGCTCGTCTCGCCGCTGTTCGAACGTATCGTCAACCCTTATGCGCAGAACCTGAAGCGGCTGGGCATCGAGTCCACCATTCGCATCGTCGATTCCTCGCAATACCGCCAGCGGCTGGACAGCTTCGACTTCGACGTGGTGGTGGGCGTGTTCCCGCAGTCCCATTCGCCAGGCAACGAACAGCGTGACTTCTGGGGGTCGGACGCAGCCGGCCGCGAGGGCAGCCGCAATCTCGCCGGCATCAAGGATCCCGCGGTGGACAAGCTGATCGACAGGATCATCTTTGCCACCAGCCGTGAGGAACTGGTGGCCGCGTGCCGCGCGCTCGACCGGGTGCTGCTGTGGAGCCACTATGTGATCCCGCAATGGTTTTCGCCATTCGCGCGCATCGCCTACTGGGACCGATTCGGTCACCCGGAGAAGCTGCCGTCCCAGGCGGTGGCGTTCTCGCAGATCTGGTGGTACGACGCGGCCAAGGCGGCAAAGCTCTCAGCGGCGGTGAATTGATGACCGGCGGTCGGTGCGCGGTTGCGGCGGTGCTGGCTACCCTGCTGATGCTGGTTGCCGGTTCTGCGCATGCAGGCGAGCGGCGTCATGGCCTGTCCGCCTTTGGCAACCTCGCCTACCCGGCCGATTTCCGACATTTCAAATATGTGAATCCGGATGCGCCCAAGGGCGGAAAGCTGTCGATGATCGGCACCGCCGGGATCATCACCTTCAACAGCCTCAATGCCTTCATTCTCAAGGGCGACGCGGCGCAGGGCCTGGAATACCTGTTCGACAGCCTGATGACGCGGGCTGAGGACGAGCCGGACGCCATGTACGGGCTGGTGGCGGAATCGGCGGAAGTTGCGGACGACGGCAAGTCCGTCACCTTCCACCTGCGCCCACAGGCGCGCTTCTTCGACGGGACGCCATTGACGGCGGAGGACGTGGCGTTCTCCTTCTCGACCCTCAAGGAGAAAGGCGATCCGCGCATCGCCCTGAATCTGCGCGACGTGGCCAGCGCCAGGGCGCTCGATGCGCATACGGTCCGTTACGAATTCTCCGGTGAGCTGGTGCGCGACCTGCCGCTCGTGGTCGCCGGCCTGCCAATCCTGTCGAAGGCGTATTACTCGAAGCAACCCTTCGAGGAGACGACGCTGGAGCCGCCGCTCGGCAGCGGCCCCTATAAGGTCGGCCAACTGGCGCAGGGGCGCTACATCACCTATCTGCGGCGCGACGACTATTGGGGCAAGGATCTGCCGGTGAACCGGGGCAGGTTCAATTTCGGCGAGCTGCGCTACGAATATTTCCGAGACCGGGTGGCGGAATTCGAGGCACTGAAGGCGGGCGAGTATGACCTGCGCGAGGAATTCACGTCGCGGACTTGGGCGACGGAGTATAACATCCCGCAGGTAGCCTCGGGTCGAATGAAGCTGGTGACGCTGCCCGACGAGCGGCCCTCGGGCACGCAGGGATTCTTCATCAACACCCGGCGGGAAAAGTTCGCCGATCCGCGCGTACGCAAGGCTCTCGACTACGCCTTCGACTTCGAGTGGACCAATAAGAACCAGTTCTACCAGCTCTACCAGCGCACCCATTCCTGGCTGGAGAATTCTGTCATGAAGGCAGAAGGAGCGCCCTCGCCTGCGGAACTGGCGCTGCTTGAGCCCTTTCGGGGCAAGCTGCCGGCAAGCGTCTTCTCCGCCGCCTACTTGCCGCCGGTGTCGGACGGCTCGGGGCAGGATCGCAAGCTGCTACGCGAGGCGGGCAAACTGCTCGACGAAGCCGGCTGGAAGATCAAGGACGGCAAACGCGTCAATGCGCGTGACGAGCAACTGGACATCGAGGTGCTGACCTTCTCGCCCACATTTGAGCGGATCATCTCGCCCTGGGTGAAGAACCTGAAAATTCTCGGCATCGACGCGCGGATGCGCCTGGTGGACTCGGCGCAGTACCAATCGCGCGTCAAGGCCTACGACTTCGACGTCACTACCCAGCGCTACGTCATGAGCATGACGCCGGGCGTGGAACTGCGCGCCTATTTCGGCTCGCAGGCCGCCGCGACGCCCGGCAGCCAGAACCTCGCCGGCGTCAACGATCCGGCAGTGGACGCCCTGATCGACGCAATCGTAGCGGCCAAATCCCGGGACGAACTGAACGCGGCGACGCGGGCGCTCGACCGCGTGCTGCGGGCCAACCACTACTGGGTCTCCCACTGGTACAAGGCGGCCCATAACATCGCCTTCTGGGACAAGTTTTCACGGCCCGCGGTCAAGCCCGCCTTCGGCCGTGGCGTTATCGAGACCTGGTGGTACGATACGGAGAAGGCTGCAAAACTGGCGGCCCAAAGATAAGTCCGAAGCTCCCGGGAGCCCGATGACCGCCTACATCCTGCGCAGGCTGCTGCTGATGGTGCCGACGCTGTTCGGGATCATGCTGGTCAGCTTCACTATCGTCCAGTTCGCGCCGGGCGGCCCTGTGGAGCGGGTCATCGCACAGCTGACAGGTACGGACGTCTCGGCCACCGCGCGCATCGGCGGCACATCGTCGGGGGATTTCGGCACCGGCGCGGCGGCGCGCACCGGGCAGAGCGGCGCCGATGCGGCCGCCAGCAGCAAGGATCGTGGCGCGCAGGGTCTCGACCCGGGATTCGTCAAGAGCCTCGAGAAGCAATTCGGCTTCGACAAGCCGGCGCACGAGCGTTTCTTCCTGATGCTCTCCAACTACCTGACGTTCAATTTCGGCGAGAGCTATTTCCGCGACGTGCCGGTCGTCAGCCTCATCATCGAGAAGATGCCGGTGTCAATCTCGCTCGGCCTGTGGATGACGCTGATCTCCTATCTCATTTCCATCCCGCTTGGCATCCGCAAGGCGGTGAGCGACGGCTCCCGCTTCGACGTGTGGACGTCCACCGTCATCGTCATCGGCTATGCGATACCCGGTTTCCTGTTCGCTGTACTGCTGATCGTGCTGTTCGCGGGCGGGACCTTCCTCGACCTGTTTCCCTTGCGCGGGCTGACATCCGATAACTGGGCCTCGCTCCCCTGGTACGAGAAGATCGCCGACTATTTCTGGCATCTCACGCTGCCGCTGGTTTCCATGGCGCTTGCCGCCTTCGCCACCAGCAC
>JAYZVT010000405.1:0-2672 GCA_036155355.1 Pseudomonadota bacterium | reverse complement strand
GTTGTCCCGTATGTCGAAATACCCGATCGGCTGATCGGCGCGCGGCATGATGGGCAGGCCGTTGATGGTGATGCCACTGGCGACAACCGCGTCACGCGCCGCTTCGACCGGCAGTCCCTTGTTGTTGGGACCGTCGCCGGAAATATCAATAACCTGCCGGTCGCCCCTGAAGTCGTTCGTGGTGAATAGTCCGCTCGCGAACAGCAGCGCATCGCTGATCGAGGTGTAGTCACGCCGTATATGCCATGCCTTGACGATCCGCTCGGCAAAATCGACCGCGCTCTGCGATCCGTCGATAAGCGTCCATGGCACCGCGATCCACTGCAGATATTTGCCCGACCATTCCACATATGTGACGGCGATGCGGCCGGTCCGACCGCCGGTGATCGCCGAGAGCACATCGGGATGGCGGAATGCGGCTGCGTACCCCTCCCGCTGCAATATCTGTTCGCCGACATCCATGGACAGCGACACATCCACCGCCAGCACAAGCTCTAGATCGACTTCGGTTTCCCGGGTGGCGGAATGCCCGTCCGGCGCCGGGATGATAAGGGCGGCAAGCAGTAGTATCGCAGGCCATCGGCACGTCATGGCAACAGTGTGGCATGCCTTGGAAGCGTCACAAAGCGGCGGCCGATCAACTCTCTATTGACCGGGCGCGGCACGCCAAGCAACTTGCCGCCAGCGGATAAATGTGCATTGCGGGCGTAAGGCGTGAAACTGGTCACAGTCATAGGTCACGAGGGAATTCCCCAGGTTGGCGCACTGATCGGCGGCGGAAACGTGGCTCTCTTCCAGACCACGTCGATCCTGCTGGATGATGGGCCAAAGCCTTATTTTGCCGACATGTTGTCCTTCTTGCGCGCCGGCCCCGAGGCGCGCTACCGCGCCCTGATGCTCCAGGAGTTGGCCGGGTCGCGCCGCGCGCCCGACGCCATAGTGCCTCTGAATGAGGCACGATTGCTGTCGCCTGTTCCTGTGCCCGAATCGATTCGAGACTGCATGCTGTTCGAGGACCACATTATCAATGCGACCCGCACCGCGGGCCTCGGCCGCCTCGGACCGCTTGACGAGATGATCGAAAAACGATTCGGACGCGAGCGCACTCTGGCCCGCTGGCTCAACCGCTCCTGGTACAAGCACCCGTCCTTTTACAAGTCCAATCGCTTCAATGTCGTCGGGCACGAGGCGACCGTGCGCATGCCCGCGGGGACCCGCAAGTTCGACTACGAGCTGGAATGGGGCGTCTTTATCGGCAAGGAGGGTCGCGATATTCCCGCGTCCCGTGCGGCCGAGCATATTGCCGGCTACGTCATCTTCAACGACTTCTCTGCCCGCGACATCCAGTTGGAGGAAATGGGCGCGCGTCTGGGTCCCGCCAAGGGCAAGGACTTCGACACAGGCAACGCCATCGGTCCATGGCTCGTGACGACGGACGAGATTTCCGAGCCCTACAAGCTGACCATGACCGCTCGTGTCAACGACATGGAATGGTCGCGCGGCACCACCGCCGACATGAAATGGTCATTCGAGGAAGTGATTTCCTATATCTCCCGTTCCGAGACGCTCTATCCAGGCGAATTCATCGGCTCCGGCACCTGCTCGGGATCCCAGGGCAAGGGATGCGGCCTCGAGCTCGGGCGCTTTCTCGAGGAAGGCGATGTCGTCGAACTCGAGGTCGAGAATGTCGGCAAGCTGCGCAACACGGTGGAACGCGCCCCGCGCAAACCGCAGGTCCGTCCCGCCCGGGCCAGCGAGGCGGAAGCGTGACCGCGCAGTGCATCGCCCCGACCGGTGCACGGCGCACCCGCTTTGGCGAGACACCCAGATATCAGGAAGGCCTCTACGCCGTCGGCGACCGCACCTATGCCTGGATGGTTCCCAACGGCTCCTGGGGCGAGTCCAATGCCGGCCTTGTCATTGGCGATGGACAATCGCTTCTTATCGATACTCTCTGGGACCCGAGGCTCACATCGGACATGCTTCGGACCATGGAGCCGCTCACCCGCGATGCACCAATCTCATCTTTGGTGAATACCCACGCCGACGGCGACCACTTCTGGGGCAACCAGCTTCTGCCGGGCGTTGACAGCATCACTTCGGAAGCGGCGCGCGCCGAGATGGACGAGCACAAGCCCGCCACCATGCTGAAATTCGGCAGGCTCGGCGCTGCGCTGAAGCGAATGCCCATGCGGCGAGCCCGGCGGCCCGGCCAGTATTTCTCCGCCATGTGCGCGCCCTATGCATTCAACGAGGTGAAGCACACCCCGGCGCGCCGTGGCTTCAAGGGACGCCACGAGCTGACAGTCGGCGGGCGAAAAGTGACGCTGATCGAAGTAGGACCCGCCCACACAAAGGGCGACCTGATTGTTCATGTTCCTGATGCCGGAGTCGTCTTCACTGGAGACGTGCTGTTCATCGGCTCCACGCCAGTGATGTGGGCAGGACCCTTGTCCAACTGGCTCGCCGCGCTCGACCTCATCGATGGCCTTGGGGCCGACGTCATAATCCCCGGTCACGGGCCCGTCACCGGCAGCGAAGGCGTCCGGCAGGTCAGGGACTACTGGGACTATGCCCGCCGCGAAATTGGGGAACGCCATGACGCCGGCATGCCGCCTCACAAGGCTGCCCGCGACCTCGTCCTTTCCGAAGGCTTCCGCCGGTCGCCATTC
>JAYZVT010000404.1:0-9100 GCA_036155355.1 Pseudomonadota bacterium | reverse complement strand
CGCATCGAGAATGCCATGGATGGCGTCGCCCACCTGACGCAGCACGCCGTCCCTCCGGGGGAGACGTTCGACTACCGCTTCCGCGCACCGGACGCGGGCACCTACTGGTACCACCCGCACCATGTCTCGTGGGAGCAGGTTGCACGCGGGCTCTACGGCGCACTGATCGTGGAAGAAGAAGATGCTGCCGCGGTTGACCGCGATCTGCTGCTCATCGCCGATGACTGGCGGCTCGACGACAAGGGGCAGATCGACGAGAAGTCGTTCAACGCGCTGCATGACCGTGCCCATGCCGGCCGCCTCGGCAATGTGCTGACGGTCAACGGGCAGCCGACAGGCAGGTTTGACATCAAGTCCGGGGAGCGTATCCGGCTGCGCCTCGTGAACACCTGCAATGCGCGTATTCTGTCATTCGAGTTCGAGGGGCTCACGCCCACCATCATTGCGCTCGACGGTCAGCCCTGCGCACATATCCCTCTTGCCGACGGCAAGTTGCGGATCGCGCCGGCGCAGCGCGCGGACCTGCTCATCGACATGACCGGCGATCCTGGCTCGACCTCGGCAATTTCCGAGATTTCCCAGGAGCGTCTGGTGGCTGCCGAATTTGCCTACCTGCCCGAAGTCAAGGTGGACGCGAAAGAGCGGCCCGCCCTCGTCCTGCCGGAAAATGGCATCTCTGCACCCTACCTGGCGCAGGCATTGCGAGTCGACCTGGTCATGGCGGGCGGTGCTATGGGTCAGCTGGCCCAGGCGAGCTACAACGGCAAGGACTTGCCTCTGCGTGAACTTGCGCAAACACATGGCATGGTCTGGGCCCTCAACGGGACCGCCGGCATGACGGAGAAGCCGTTGTTTACTGCCAGGCGCGGCCAAAGCGTGGTGGTCAAGATGGTCAACGAGACGCGATGGCCGCATGCGATGCATTTCCACGGTCACCACTTCCGCCAGACCGGAGACAAGCCCGGCCCGTGGCACGACACCATCCTCGTCGAACGAGACGAGACCAAGGAAATCGCCTTCGTCGCCGACAACCCTGGCAAATGGATGATCCACTGCCACATGCTGGAGCATCAGGCGGGGGGCATGGACACCTGGTTCGAGGTGGCATCCTAAGCCTACTGATGGCGGCCAGCGCTTGCTTGCCGTGCGTCGCGGCGGTTTGTTACCTTCTTGCTCCCTCCAATGGCCAAAAGACCAAGAAGGCAGGCAAACCAAGTGACAATCCGCGACGGCATCATCGAAGCGATCGGCAACACACCGCTGATAAAGCTCCGCAAGGCTTCCGAGCAGACTGGCTGCACGATCCTGGGCAAGGCGGAGTTTCTCAATCCCGGCCAGTCGGTTAAGGACCGGCCGGCGCGACAAATGATCCTGGAAGCGGAGAAGCGAGGGGACCTCAAGCCCGGTGGCCTCATCGTCGAGGGAACAGCAGGCAATACGGGCATAGGCATCGCCCTGGTCGCCAATGCGCGCGGCTACCGGACCACCATCGTCATTCCCGAGACGCAGAGCCAGGAAAAGAAGGACATGCTGCTGCTGTGCGGCGTGGAACTGGTCCAGGTTCCGGCCAAGCCTTTCAGCGATCCGGACAACTACCAGCATGTGGCGCGGCGCATGGCGGCGGACCTGGCAAAGACCGAGCCGAATGGCGTGCTCTTCGCCGACCAGTGGAACAACCTCGACAACCGCAAAGCTCACTACGTCTCCACAGGACCGGAAATCTGGGAGCAGACCGGCGGCAAGATCGACGGCTTCATTTGCGCCGTGGGCACTGGCGGCACTCTGGCGGGAATCTCAACCTTCCTGCAGGAGAAAAACAAGAACGTGGTCATCGGCTGCGCCGACCCGAAGGGCGCCGCCATGTTCAACCTTTTCACCAAGGGCGAGGCGAAATCCACCGAGGGCGGTTCGATTACTGAGGGTATCGGGCTGGGGCGTGTGACGCCCATAATCGAAGACATCAAGGTGGACAAGGCCTGGCTCATTCCCGACGAAGAGGCGCTCCCGATAATATTCGACCTGATCCATGACGAGGGCCTTGTACTCGGTGGCTCCAGCGGCATCAACGTCGCCGGCGCGATCCGCCTGGCGAAGGAAATAGGTCCAGGACATACCATCGTCACGGTGCTGTGCGATTTCGGCACCCGCTATCAGAGCAAGCTGTTCAACCCCCAATTCCTCAAGTCCAAAGGGTTGCCGATCCCGAAGTGGCTGGCATGACGCGATGACGGAGGAGCTGTTCCGCGACGACTCCTACTTGCGCGCTTGCGACGCCCGCGTCGTGTCGGTCAGTGAGCGCGGTGGCATCCTTCTGGACCGGACGGTGTTCTATCCCGCAGGTGGAGGTCAGCCGGGCGACACGGGCTGGCTGGCGCTTGAGGATGGCGCAAAGATCGCAATCGCGACGACCGTCTATGACGAGGAGCGCAACATCGTCCATGTCCCGGCCAGTGCGGACGGACTTCCGAAGCCAGGCGCCAACGTCACTTGCCAGGTCGACTGGGACACCCGCTATCCACGAATGAAGGTTCACAGTGCCCTGCACCTGCTCTGCGCTGCGCTCCCCTACCCTGTCACCGGCGGCCAGATCGGGGACGGCGAAGGCCGGCTCGATTTCGACATACCGGAAGCTGGCCTCGACAAGGACGCACTTTCGCAAAAGCTAAACGAATTGATCGCCAAGGATGCCGCCGTCACTGTCAGGTGGATCACGGACGAGGAACTGGACGCAAGGCCCGAACTGGTCCGCACCATGGCAGTCAAGCCGCCGCGGGGGTCGGGCCGCGTGAGGCTGGTCGAGATCGACGGCATAGATCTGCAGCCCTGCGGCGGCACGCATGTGCAGCGCACGGGCGAAATCGGCAAGGTTCAGGTAACAAAGGTCGAAAAGAAAGGCGCCCAGAACCGGCGCATCAGACTGGCCCTCGTCCGGGGCTGAGGGAGGATAGAATGCCTGACATGGCCGACAAGTGGCTGGTCGAGACTGGCTGGCTGGCCGAAAGATTGGGACTGCCGGGGCTAGTGGTGCTCGACGGGTCATGGCATCTGCCCACGGCGAAGCGGAATGCCTATGAGGAATACCTGCAAGAGCACATTCCCGGCGCCCTCTTCTTCGATATCGACGAGATCAGCGATACGTCAAATCCACTGCCCCACATGCTGCCAAGCCCGGAGAAATTCGCCTCCAGGATGCGTTCGATGGGCATCGGCGACGGAATGCAGATCGTCATTTATGACAGCTACGGCATGTTCTCCGCTGCGCGGGTCTGGTGGACCTTCCGCGTGATGGGCACCGAGAGCGTGCATGTTCTCAACGGTGGACTAAGAAAATGGAAGCAGGAGGGACGGCCGCTGGAGGATGGTCCTCCGCCCAGGCGTGGCCAGAGACATTTCACCGTAAGGAGCAACCTTGAACTGGTGCGTGACCGCGACGAGATAGCTGCCTTCAGCGCCAATGGCGGCGCGCAGATTGTTGATGCACGCTCCGCTGCCCGTTTCGCCGGCAAGGCGCCCGAGCCTCGTCCAGGTCTGCGTTCCGGTCGAATTCCCGGCTCGCTGAACGTGCCTTTCACAGAGCTTTTGCAGGAAGACGGCAGCTTCAAACCGGTCGTGGAAATGCGGAAGGTCTTCGAGGCGGCTGGCGTCGACGTTGGCAAGCCCATCGTGAACACCTGCGGGTCCGGCGTCACGGCGAGCATACTCAGCCTGGCGCTGGCGATGATGGGACACCGCAACGCTGCCGTCTATGACGGCTCTTGGTCGGAATGGGGAGCGGACGCCAGCCTGCCAATCGAACCAAAAGGTTGAACAGGCCCTTCCCGCTCAGTGAAGAATCTGACTCAGGAACAGCTTGGTCCGCTCGTGGCGCGGCTTGGTGAAGAACGTCTCGGGGTCGTTCTGCTCCACTATCTGCCCGTCATCCATGAAAATCACCCTGTTGGCGACCTCGCGCGCGAAGCCCATTTCATGGGTCACCACCAGCATGGTCATGCCCTCATGGGCGAGATCGATCATGACGTCGAGCACTTCCTTGATCATCTCCGGGTCAAGCGCTGAAGTCGGCTCATCGAACAGCATGATTTTCGGATTCATGCACAGGGCGCGGGCAATCGCTACGCGCTGCTGCTGGCCGCCCGACAACTGGCCAGGAAACTTGTTGGCCTGTTCCGGAATGCGCACGCGCTCCAGATAGTGCATGGCAATATTTTCTGCCTCGGCCTTTGGCATCTTGCGGACCCAGGTCGGTCCGAGCGTGCAGTTTTGCAGGATAGTCAGATGCGGAAACAGATTGAAGTGCTGGAACACCATGCCGACTTCGCGGCGGATCTCGTCGATGCGCTTGATGTCATCGGTGAGGGGAATCTTGTCCACGATGATGTCCCCCTGCTGATGCTCCTCCAGCCGATTGATGCAACGGATCAGCGTGGACTTTCCCGAGCCCGAGGGACCGCAGACGACAATGCGCTCGCCCTTCATCACCTTGAGGTTTATGTCGCGCAGAACATGGAACTGGCCGAACCATTTGTGCATGTGCACGATCTCGATGGCGACTTCGTCGCTCACGCGCATACGGCTTCGTGCTGCCCTGCCCGCACTGCTCCGCGTCGCCTCGCCGGCCTTTGCCATGTCAGTCCCCCCTTCGGGATGCACCCGCGCCATCAGCAGTTTGGCGCGAAATGCGATCATGTCTCAAGCAGTTATCTGGTCGGCGATATTCCTATCTGATCGGCGGCGCATAGAGGATGCCGCCGCGGTTCCACAGATTGTTTACGCCACGCGGGATGTTGAGCGGTGAGCCGGTGCCGAGATTGCGGGTGTAAATCTCGCCGTAATTGCCCACGGCCTTGATGGCGCGGTAAGCCCAGTCCTGGTCGAGACCCAGCCCCTTGCCAAAGTCCCCTTCCGTACCGAGCAGCCTGCGTATATCGGGGACCTCCGATTTGCGCATGGCTTCGGCATTGGCAGCGGTGACGCCCAGTTCCTCCGCATTGACAAGCGCATAGATCGTCCATTTGACCAGAGTGGCCCACTGATCGTCGCCCTGCCGGACCACGGGGCCGAGCGGCTCCTTGGAGAAGATTTCGGGCAGGACAAGGTGCTCTTCGGGCCTGGGCAGGCGCAATCTCATG
Source organism: Pseudomonadota bacterium (assembly GCA_036155355.1). Taxonomy (GTDB): domain Bacteria; phylum Pseudomonadota; class Alphaproteobacteria; order Rhizobiales; family Methyloligellaceae; genus JAYZVT01. Next base: position 3,971 of record JAYZVT010000404.1, on the reverse strand, counting down.
GCGTTCAACTGGGTAATGTCCGCGGCCACGACCTGGCAGCGGCCCACTTCATAGGCCTGCAGCACTTCCTCGGGCTTGGCGAAGGAAATCATCTCGTGCTTCATCTGGCGGGAGCGGAAAAATTCGGTCGCGTTGGCCGTCGCCGTGGTGCTTGACTGTGTGCAGACCGTCGTCCCCGACAACTCCAGTGCGCTGACGATGCCCAGCTTCTTGCGAACAAGGAATCCCTGACCGTCATGAAAAACGACGCCCGCGAAGCTGAGGCCGAACAGTGTCTCGCGTCCCATTGTCCAGGCGAGATTGCGAGTGAGCAGGTCGATCTCACCAGACTTGAGTGCCGTGAGGCCATCCTTGACCGGCAAGTCCTTGATGATGACCTTTGACGTGTCGCCCAAGGCTGCAGCAGCGACTGCGCGGCAGATGTCGATGTCGAGGCCCTGCCATTCGCCGCGCTCAGTCTTGGCCGCAAAACCGGCCAATCCAGGATTTACGCCGCAGCGCACCTTGTCCCGCGCCTTTATCTCGTCAAGCACTCCAGCAAACGCCGGCAGAGCAACGAACCCCAAAAATACCAACCCCAAACGCAACAACTTCATGAATATCCGCCGATACAGAATTCGCCACCTGCCTGGGAGGAGACCGAAGCCCGGCCAACTGCTTCGCGATTGAAACAGGTTCCGATGCGCATCGGAAGGTGACACGAGGAATGGGCCCCAGCCCCGGATTGACAGCGTTAGACTGTCCGGCAATCGCCAAAGGGGGTCAAGCACTTGACGGAGGTCCGCGGATTGGCGACACCGGCCCGGTAGAGCCAGAGCAGAGCGGTCACATGTCGAAAACGTCGGGCAAAAATTCTCGAGGCCAGCTTCCTCGCACGCTCCTGATCCATACAGGTCGCGACCCAGGGAGCCAACATGGCTTCGTCAATACGCCTATTTACCGGGGATCAACGGTGCTGTTTCCCAGCGTCGAACGGCTGCAGGCAAGGGACGCGGAATACACCTATGGCCGCCGGGGCACGCCGACGCTGCGGGCGCTTGAGACAGCGATCAGCGAGTTGGAGCATGGCGATGCTACGGTTCTCACGCCGTCGGGGCTCAGCGCCATCGCCTGCGCTTTCCTCGCCTTCGCCAAAGCAGGCGATCACATCCTCGTATCAGACAGCGTCTACCAGCCGACGCGAAAGCTGTGCGACAACCTACTCAAGCGTATGGGTGTCACTACCTCGTTTTATGACCCGCGCATCGGTGCGGAGATCGAGTCATTATTCACGGCCAAGACGCGGCTGGTCTATTGCGAGTCTCCCGGTTCACAGACATTCGAGATGCAGGACATCCCCGCGATCGCGGAACGCGCGCATCAGCGCGGCATCATGGTGGTGGCCGACAACACATGGGCGACGCCGCTCTACTGCAATCCGCTGGAGCTCGGCGCCGACGCTGTCATCCATGCGGGTACAAAGTATTTCTGCGGCCATGCCGACGCCAATCTCGGCAGTATTACTGTGCGCAAGGCCTATGCGAATGACTTGCGGATGTCTCACGGCGACATGGGAATTTGCGCGGGGCCGGAGGACACGTTTCTCTGCCTGCGGGGCCTGCGCAGCCTGTCGGTGCGGCTGGAACAACATCGCCGCAATGCGATCGAGATGGCTGAATGGATTGCGGCGCGCGCCGAGGTGGTTCGCGTGTTGCATCCAGCATTTGCTTCCCATGAGGGTCATGACTTGTGGAAGCGCGACTTTTCCGGTTCCACCGGCTTGTTCTCGGTCATCCTGCGGGCGCACCCGGCAAAGGCCATCGGCGCCATGCTCGACAGTCTCGAGCTGTTCGGGATGGGGTACTCCTGGGGCGGTTACGAAAGTCTCGTCATCCCCTTCGATCCATCCGGCTACCGCAGCGCCACGAAATGGGAAGCGGAAGGTCCCGCGCTGCGGTTCCATATCGGTCTGGAAGACACCGCTGACCTGAAGGCAGACCTGGAGCGCGGCTTCGAGGCGCTGGGCCGAGGCCACTGAGCCAGTAATGGCAAATGGCGACCCCGGCACGACTCGAACGTGCGACCTAGTGCTTAGAAGGCACTTGCTCTATCCAGCTGAGCTACGGGGTCGGCCGGCCGCAGTCTAGCGTCAGACCCGGGCTGCGCAAATCGCCCGATTGGCCTCAATGGGTCCAGGAGCCGATACGGCCGAAGCGGAAGTTATCGGAATAGCTTTTGGGCGTGCGCCGGCGCTCATGCGGCGCGTCAACCCGGAAGGCGATGCCGTTTCGCGTTGCGTATTCGATCGCCTCTTCCTTGGTAGGAAACTCCAGCCTGAGCTGGGATTTCATGTCGCGCGAACTTGTCCAGCCCATGAGCGGCTCGACCTCGCGCGGAGCCTCCGGCTCGAACTCGAGCAGCCACTCCTTCGTGCGCGCTGTCCCGGACTGCATGGCGGTGCGGGCCGGCTTGTAAATGCGGGCTGGCATTGGCGCTTGCCTCCTCGATAAGCCAGTCGTGGCGCGACAAAGACCCTGGGGCGGCGAATTGGTCGGGGCAGCAAGATTCGAACTTGCGACCCCCTGCTCCCAAAGCAGGTGCGCTACCAGACTGCGCTATGCCCCGAGCCTGTCGCGTATACCGCCGCGGGTCGCCGGAATGGTCCGGTCGCCGGTTGGATTACACGTTTCGCAGCGAGGCGGCAACCCGAACCAATCTTGGCCAGAGTGGCTGCCTTGCTTTTGGTTGATGATGAAGAAAGTGTCGTCAATTGGTGGGGATAACTGATGGGGTGGGGCCGTCGGGCCTGATTTCGGCGGCCATCAGGCCCTTTGGACCCTTGCCGAACCGCACCAAGACCGTCTGGCCGGGGCGCAGCTCGGCGAAGCCGTAGCGGCGCAGCGTCTCCATATGGACGAAAATGTCCTCTGAATCCTCACCCCGCGTAAGGAAACCAAACCCCCTCACCCGGTTAAACCACTTCACTATCGCCCGCTCGAAGTCGCTCTCGGCTACCACTGTGACGTGGGTGCGCTGCGGAAGCATGGACGGCGAAACCGCAGTCGATTCATCCATGGACAGGATGCGCAGTGCCTGCAGCCCCTTGGGGCGCCGCAACACCTCGCACACGACCTTCGCACCCTCGTAGGCAGTCTGATATCCGTCGCGACGCAAGCACGTCACATGCAACAGAATATCCGTCTTGCCGTCATCGGGAATGATGAACCCATAGCCCTTCGAAGCGTCGAACCACTTGATGGTCCCGGCAATCTCTACCGTATCGACAGCGTCTTCGAATGCTTCATGCGGCTGTTGTTCATTCCCTATGTGTGGCGAATCATTGTCCACCATGCCGCACACCCCCGCTCGACCCGCTTCCGCAGCACTTTCCATCTTTTGCCTCGGATGGTTCGTGCAGCGGAGTTCAGCGCCGAAAATAGCATTCCGATTCCGGTAGGCCAGTGGAAATTTGGTGCGGGGCTTTTTCTCCACAAGGCTTGTGGTCACGATGCAACTTCATCAACGCGCGCGAAGCATATGATTTTTCGCAATCAAGATATTCGCGCATGGGGTAACCTGTTGGGCTCCACGCGGGCCGCAAGCGAAAGGTTGCGTCACGCCTGTTGCAAAAAAGTAACGAAGCCTCGCGCGGCGCGCGTGACCAATGCGCCGATTCGCGCGGCATGATTCGCCACGAACGGCGCTTCGCGCTTAAATCGGTGGGTCGCGGACAAGTCAATTGCGCGACAATTCCGGCAACACCAGCATCACAGGATCGGCATGAAGTATCTCCATACCATGGTTCGCGTGAGCGATGTCGACAGGTCGCTCGACTTCTACTGCAACAAGCTTGGACAGAAGGAGCTGCGCCGTCGCGAGGAACAGGCAGGACGCTATACGCTCATCTTCCTGGCGGCGCCGGGCGATGAGTCCGCGCAGGTCGAACTGACTTACAACTGGGATCCGGAAGCTTACGGCGAGGGGCGCAACTT
>JAYZVT010000403.1:0-2612 GCA_036155355.1 Pseudomonadota bacterium | reverse complement strand
AAGAACAGCACCGTGCAGTAGAGCGTACCTCCGTCCCGCTCGATGACGCCGATCACCAGATGCGCGCCCGCGGCCTTGGCCGCCCGGCCGATCATGTCGGTCGCGGGTCCCGGCACGTCGATGGAGCTTTCGTAATACTGCCTGAAGGCGTCGCGGCCTTCTGAGCGCCGCTGGCCAACGCGGGCACCGAAGTCCAAACCCTTGGGATAGGCGGAGACGAAAGCGTCCGGGAAGACGATCAGCGACGCATTCTTTTCCGCCGCCGCCTTCGTCAGTCGGGCTATTTTATCAAGCGTGGCTTCACGGTCGAAGACGGCGGGACAATCCTGGACGACGGCCGCGGTGAATCGTGATGCCATGTGCAGACCTCTGCTGTTCTCCCCGAACAGCATAGTCCGTGCCCTCCTTCGCGGGCAATCGCGGCGGCGAATGAAAGGGCCGCCCGGAGGCGGCCCTGGAAGTCCATGAAAACCCGTGCCGGATCAGCGCGAGTAATATTCGATGACGAGGTTTGGCTCCATCATCACCGGATAGGGCACATCCGAAAGCACCGGCAGCCGCGTGAACTGCGCCGTCATCTTGGAGTGATCGGCCTGGATATAGTCGGGAACATCCCGGTCCGAGCCCTGGGACGCTTCCAGCGCCAGCGCGAAATTGCGCGCCTTTTCCCGCACCTCGATGGCGTCTCCCGGCTTGCACCGGTAGCTGGGAATGGTCACGCGCTTGCCGTTGACGTTGACATGGCCGTGGCTCACGAACTGGCGCGCCGAAAACACCGTCGGCACAAATTTGGCGCGATACACGATGGCGTCCAGCCGGCTCTCCAGCAATCCGATCAGGTTCTCGCTGGTGTCGCCCTTCATGCGCTCCGCCTCGCGGTAGATCGCCTTGAACTGCTTCTCGTTGATGTTGCCGTAATAGCCCTTCAGCTTCTGCTTGGCGCGAAGCTGCACGCCGAAGTCGGACAGCTTGCCACGGCGGCGGCGCTGGCCCTGCTCTCCGGGGGGATATTCACGCTTGTTGAAGGGGCTCTTGGCGCGGCCCCAGAGGTTCTCGCCGAGGCGGCGGTCGATCTTGTACTTGGCGCGGATGCGCTTGGTCATTTGTGAACTCCGAAACGGAATCGTTGCGTCGAATATGAACCGCGCCCTCCTCTGCCCCGTTGCCGGAGCCGACAGATCGCACCATTACAGCGCGCCACGGACACGTGAAAAGCGGGCCAAACCGGCCCGCGCGAGGGGTGTTACACGCAATTGGCGGTGGGTGTCAATTCCGCCTGCGCCGGGCGCCCGCCCGATCAGGATTTCTTCTTCTGCGGCAGGGACATCTCAACGTCGAGGACGTATGTCTCGACCTGCTTCTTGATATTGTCCTTCTGGGCGTCCGTACACTTCACGGCGGCCTTCTTGTCCCTCTCGGCCTGGGCAGCCAGCTCGGGCACCGACGGCGCCTGCGTGGCCCCTCCGGGACCAGACGGTGTCGAACTGTCGGCAGCCTGTTCGCCCGGACGCTCCAGCAGGAACTGCATGGTCGAGACATGCAATCGGTTACTGAAAAAGAGTTGCTCCTTGGTCCATTTTCCCGACGCGCGTTCAGCCTTCATCATCGCCGAGAGGTTGATATAGGCGAGTTCCTCCAGGCCGCATTTCTGGGCCGCCGCCGTACGGAAAGCCGCAGTGAATACCCGGCGGGCATCCTCGACCGGCACGATGAACTTGTTGGGATCGGACTTGTCCACACGGACAGTCGTGCCGTCCGAACGGGCGTATTCTTCCGGCAGATAGGCCCACGCCAGGCTGATCAGCACGCGCAGGCCGCGATCGCTGATGCTGACCGTCTTGTCCTCGCCCTGCGCCTTCTTGTCGGCCTCCTGCGCTCCGGCCGGCAGGGCCAGATATACGGCCAGCAAGGCCGCCGCCGCGAAAGCCGCGAAAGAACGCACAAACCTCTCAGTCATCAATCAGCCCCTGTCCTGCATTGGGTGCGCAAGCTATCATCAATTCCGGCCATCGCAATACCATAATCGGGGCGGAACTATGACGCCGTTCCCCGGCCCTTTCGCGCCCGCGACAGGGATTTAACGATGCCCCTCAAACTGCGGATATCCTGCTCCGTCGCGCCCATCCTGTGGAACATATTGCGGATGTTCCTGACCATTGTGGGGCGCTTGTCCGGGGGCCACAGATAGCCTGACTCGTCCAGCGCCGTCTCCAACTGCTCGAAGAAGCCGGTCAATTCGCCGCGCGTCGCCAGCCGTGTCCGGCTCAGGCTGAGACCCTCCACCGCGGGCCCGTCGAAACGTGTGGCGCGGCCGAGGCTGTCTGGGGAATGCTGACGCACCCATTCATAGCCGAACAGCAGCACGGCCTGGGCCAGATTGAGGGAAGCGAAGCGCGGGTTCACCGGAGCTGTGGTGATCGCGTCCGCGAGAGAAATCTGGTCGTTGGTAAGCCCGTCCCGCTCCCGGCCGAACAGCAGCCCGCACGTCTGTCCCCCGACCGCGCGCCGGCTGAACGCGGGGATGGCCGTCTCCGGCTTGAGCACCGGCTTCAGCAGCTCGCGCGGCCGCGCCGGGGTGGCGCAGACGAAATGCGTGTCCGCGATCGCCTCCT
>JAYZVT010000402.1:0-11283 GCA_036155355.1 Pseudomonadota bacterium | reverse complement strand
GCTGAGCTACGGGCTCCCTCAGCGACGCGCGGACCATATGAGCGGCGCATGGGCCGGTCAATAACAAAGCGCCCCCGCTGCGGACGGCCCCCAGGCATTCAAGGCCGCTCTTATTATGTCGTTTCGCCGTTTTGATTCTCCCGATATGTTGCGCGCCCATGTCCGCGCCGCCTGCTGCTTCCTCCCGCCAGACCGCTCAGAGCCACACTGCCGCCATCGGCCTTATGTGCGCGGCGGTAAGCCTGTTCGCCTTTCTTGACGCCACCGCGAAATACCTGGTGTCGGTCAAGGGTCTGCCGGTCATCGAGGTGGTCTGGCTGCGCTTCGTCGTCAACGCGCTGCTCACCTTCGCTATCGTCTCGCCCATGGCGTTGCCGCGCCTGATCCGCACCGCCCGGCCCGGACATCAGGCCTTGCGCTCGCTGTTCATGCTCGGCGCGACGGTCTTCAACTTCGCCGCAGTGAAATACCTGCAACTTGACCAGACCGTGACCATCTTCTTCCTCACGCCCCTCCTTGTCGCCGCCCTGGCCGGACCGCTGCTCGGCGAGTGGGTCGGCTGGCGCAGGCTGCTTGCCATCCTCAGTGGCTTCCTTGGCGTACTACTCGTCACCCGGCCGGGCTTCGGCGGTATCCACTGGGCCGTCACTTTCTCCTTCTGCGCCACGCTCAGCTACGCGCTCTACAATATCTCCACCCGTTACCTTGCCGGCCACGACCCCACCGAGGTGACGCTGTTCTACTCGCCCGCCGCCGGCCTCATCCTGACCATGCCCTTCGCCCTGCTCGGCTGGGTCTGGCCTGCTGACCTGCTGAGCTGGGTCCTGCTCGCCTCGCTCGGGATACTCGGGGGCGCCGGCCACTGGCTGTTGATCCTCGCCCACCGCACCGCGCCCGCTCCGGTACTCTCGCCCTTCGTCTATGTCGGCCTGGTCTGGATGACCCTGCTCGGCTATCTGATGTTCGGCGACGTGCCCTCGCCCTGGACGCTCGCGGGCGGCGCCATCGTCATCCTCTCCGGCCTCTACCTGCTTTACCGGGAGCGAAGCAAAGCCACATGATTCCAGCGGCTTGCGCGATAGCCGCCAGCGCACCCCTTGGAATCTCGCCACCCTTTCACCACATTTGCTGAAAGGCCGAAGAGACCCCTGAAGGGCTGGGGGGCACGCCGCAGGATGGGGAGGCACCCATGAAGATCCTGTCGGTCCTGGCGCTCATGGTTTTGATGACGGCAAATGGCGCGACAGACGCCCGAGCCGAAGACAAGCTGGCCAAACTCGCCGATCCGCTGACCGCAGATTCGACGCGCACAGTTGCGCCGCGCGAAATTGCGTCCGCGCCTACCGGTCTGCTGGCCGCGACCGGGCTTTCCGAACTGGAAGTGGAGGGCATTCGCATTGCCATCCGCGGCCAGATCCGCGCCCTTGCCGCCAGGGATGCCGATACGGCCTTCACCCACCTCACGCCTCTCGTACAGGACTACTATGCCGATCCCGAGGCCTTCGTACGCGGCATCGCGTTGTCGGCCTGGCCAGTGCTTGCCGTGCAGGATTTCATCTTCATCGACATCGAGCGCGAGGCAACCGATGCCATCCAGCATGTTGTCCTGACCGACAAGGGTGGCCGCAAGTGGGACGCGGCCTTCAAGCTCGAACGTCAGCCCGACGGCCGCTGGGCCATCAAGAACTGCCTTGTCGAACCGACAAAGGGCCCCTCTGTCTAGACGCTGCCGTTCGCTTCTTCGTCTCCGCCTGCAAGCCTCGCCCGCGATTCACTCGCGAACGCCGCGAAGCGTCCTTGTGCGATAGCATTGCGCATGCCCTGCATCAGCTCCTGGTAGAAGTTTACATTCGCCCAGGTGAGCAGCATGGGAGCCAGATATTCGCCTGCCTTGATGAGGTGATGCAGATAGGCCCGGCTGTAGTCGCGCGCCGCCGGACACGAACTCGCCGCATCCAGCGGACGCTCGTCGCGGGCATGGCGCGCATTGCGCAGGTTGAGCCGGCCGTTCCACGTATAGGCCTGCCCATGTCGGCCCGCCCGCGTCGGCATCACGCAGTCGAACATGTCCATGCCGCGTCCCACCGCACCCAGCAGGTCTTCGGGCGTCCCCACGCCCATCAGATACCGCGGCAGGTCCTGCGGCAGCAGAGGTTCCGTCTGCTCGAGCGTGGCGAACATCACTTCCTGCCCCTCGCCCACGGCCAGGCCGCCGACGGCATAGCCGTCGAAGCCGATATCGAGCAGCGCACGAGCCGACGCTTCCCGCAACTGCGGATAGACGCTTCCCTGCACGATGCCGAACAGCGCCTGATGTGGCTTGCCAAGGCGCGCAAAGGTCTCTCTCGAACGCGCCGCCCAGCGCATCGACAGTTCCATGGACTGGCGCGCCGCCGCTTCCTCGCAGGGATAGGGCGTGCACTCGTCGAAGGCCATCTGGATGTCGGCTCCCAGCAGGCACTGGATCTCCACCGCCCGCTCCGGCGTCAGCTCATGTGCCGAGCCGTCGATATGCGACTGGAAGGTCACGCCCTTCTCGGAGAGCCTCCGCAGCTTGGCGAGCGACATGACCTGGAATCCGCCGGAGTCCGTAAGGATAGGCCCCGGCCAGTTCATGAAACGATGTAGTCCGCCCAGCGCCGCGACCTCTTCCGCTCCCGGCCGCAGCATCAGGTGATAGGTGTTCCCGAGCACGATGTCCGCGCCCGTCGCCTTCACCGTGTCTGGGAACATTGCCTTCACCGTTGCCGCGGTACCCACTGGCATGACGGCCGGCGTGCGGACCGGTCCGCGCGACGTTTCAATGCGCCCGGTGCGGGCCGCACCATCGCTGGCAAGCAGCGAGAAAGTAATTCCTCCGCTCATGACGCTTCCGCCCGATCCAGCAGGCATGCATCGCCATAGGAATAGAAGCGGTAGCCAGAAGCGACGGCATGGGCATAGGCCGCCTTCATCGTCTCCAATCCGGAAAAGGCGGAGACCAGCATGAACAGCGTCGAGCGCGGCAGGTGGAAATTGGTCATCAGCCGGTCCACGGCGCGGAATTGGTAGCCCGGCAGGATGAACAGGTCGGTCGAGCCCGAGAAGGGTTGGATATTCCCCGCGCTGTCCGCCGCCGTTTCCAGTAGCCGCAATGCCGTGGTTCCCACGGCGACGATCCTGCCGCCCGCCCCCCGCGCGCTGTTGAGGGCAGCGGCAGTTGCCTCGCTGATCGTTCCCGTCTCCGAATGCATGTGGTGCGAAGCCGTGTCATCGCCCTTCACCGGCAGAAAGGTGCCCGCCCCCACATGAAGTGTCACGTAATGCAGGGAGATGCCGCACGCCTTGAGCGAGTTGAGCAGTTCCGGCGTGAAATGTAATCCTGCCGTGGGCGCGGCGACGGCGCCGTCCGTCCGCGCATGGATGGTCTGGTAGTCCTCCGCATCTGCCTCGTCGGCCTCGCGCCGCGAGGCAATATAAGGCGGCAGCGGCATGTCTCCCACCGCCGCGATCGCTTCGTCGAGCGTCGGACCGTGGAAGTCGAAGGCAAGCGTCACTTCCCCGCCCTCGCCCTTCGCCTCAACGCGCGCCGCCAGCGTGCCCAGCAAACAAACGCGACCGTCATGGCCGAAGCTGACGCGATCGCCGACCGCAAGCCGCCGCGCCGGCCGCGCCAGTGATTTCCATCGGCTGGTGTCGAGGCGCTCGATGAGGTTGAAGGAGACAGCAGCCTTCTCGCCACCTTCACGCTGGCGCACGCCCGTCAGCGCCGCCCGGAGCACCCGGGTGTCGTTGAATACCAGCGCGTCGCCGGGCGCGAGGCAACCGGGCAGGTCACGGATGGTCAGATCCTGCAGGGGCGGCGTGCGGCCGGGGCAGACGGCCAGAAGCCGCGCGGCATCACGCGGCCGCGCCGGTCTCAACGCGATACGGTCCTCGGGAAGATCGAAATCGAAATCGGCTACACGCACTGGTCCGGTCCGGAAGGCGCCGTCAATGCGCGCCGAACATCCGGCCCAGATATCCCGTGGCCAGTCCCCATGGAATGTTCACGAGATAAATGTAGAGCGGCGCCAGCGCGCCCTTGTCGAGCCAGAACATCTTGGTGCCGCCCATCGGGCCGAAGACCACAAGCGCGGCCAGCACCGGGGCAAGTGTCAGCAACAGGCACTTCAGCCAAAGTGGCGTGATCGGCAGCGGAAGCAGGAAGATCAGCCCCCACAGCCCGCCCCAGACGATGAGCTTGTAAAGCCAGGGCAGCGTCAGCGGCGGCGCGATGCTGACGCCGAGCGCCGCAGGGACGCCCACTGCGCCGAGAAAATAGATCGTCAGCGCCACCGCCAATCCGCCGATGGACGCCGCCGCGTAATAGGCCGCCGCGCTTGCTAGCATTGTGGAACCTCTCAGGCGACGTCCGCCGCGACCTTCATTGTCACGATGCGGTCCGGATCAATCACCGGTTCGCCCCGCTTGATCTTGTCCACATTTTCCATGCCGTCAATCACCTGCCCCCAGACCGTGTACTGGCCGTTCAGGAAAGGCGCGTCCTCGAAGCAGATGAAGAACTGGCTGTCGCCACTGTCCGGGTTCTGCGCCCGGGCCATTGAGGCCGTGCCGCGCACATGCTTCTCCTTGTTGAATTCGGCCTTGAGCTTCTTGCCCGATCCGCCCATGCCCGTGCCCTGCGGACAGCCGGTCTGTGCCATGAAGCCATCGATCACCCGGTGGAACACGATGCCGTCGTAAAAGCCCTCGCGCGCCAGTTCCTTGATGCGCGCCACGTGCTTCGGCGCGAGGTCCGGCCTCATCTCGATGGTCACCGGACCCTTGGACGTTTCCAGGATCAGCGTGTTCTCGGGGTCGTTGATGGGCATTCTTTTCTCTCCTGCTGCTCCCGGCCAATCAGACGGGGATATGCGGCGCGGCGCGCTGTCATGCGGCTGTCATGGGCGAGATGTCCAGCCCCGTCAAGCCGTTGACCGCCCGTCCTAGCGGACCGTCTTCAGCACGGAATGGTCCCTGGCGTCGGCCGCCACCTGCATTTTGACGATTTTGTCCGGGTCCTTCATGAGACCCGTACGCGCATTACCTTTCTTGATGGCATCCACATGCTCCATGCCGGCGATCACTTCGCCCCAGACCGTGTACTGGCCATTGAGGAAATCCTTGTCGTCGAAGCAGATGAAGAACTGGCTATTGGCGCTGTCGGGATCGGTGGACCGCGCCATGCCCACGGTTCCGCGGCGGAAGGGCTCGCGGCTGAACTCCGCCTTCAGGTCCGGATAGGATGAACTTCCCGTTCCCGTCCCGGTGGGATCGCCCGACTGCGCCATGAAGCCCTCTATCACCCGGTGGAACACGATGCCGTCGTAGAACCCTTCCCGTGTCAGTTTCTTGATCCGCTCCACATGCTCCGGCGCCAGGTCGGGACGCAGTCGGATCGCCACGCGTCCCTGCTTCAGATCAAGATAAACGATGTTCTCCAGCTGCGCGGCAACAGGCTGGGCTGTGGCAAGGGACGGCATCGCTGCCATCAGTGCGCAAGCAAGGACCAGTCCGGTCAGAATCTTCATTCTGGCTCTCCAGGGTGAAAGGGAAAGGACGTGCGTGCAGTCAGAACTTGGACTTCAGCAGCTTTTGCACAGACATCGGCACGAAGGGCGAGGTATCCCCGCCCATGGACGCGATCTGCCGCACGATCGTGGCGGTGACATGACGCACTTCCGGCGAGGCGGCGAGAAAGACGGTCTCGATGTCCTCCGCCATGGCGCCGTTCATGCCCGCGAGCTGCATCTCGTAGTCAAGATCGGTGCCATCCCTCAGACCCCGGATCATCATGGTGGCGCCCGCCTTGCGCGCCGCATCGACGCTGAGATTGTCGAAAGTGGTGAGCACGATCTCCGCCTTCGCCGCCTTGCCGATGGGAGCGGCAATCTCCTTCAGCATGGCGACGCGCTCGTCGGCGCTGAACAGCGGCTTCTTGCCATGGTGCACGCCAATGCCGATGACCAGCTTGTCCACCAGGCGAGCGGCACGCGTAATGATGTCCACATGCCCGTTGGTGACGGGGTCGAAGCTGCCGGGATAGAAGCCGGTCGTGGCCATGATGACTCTCCTTCCCGCGCCGCTCAGCGCCGCTGCAATGCCAACCACAGGCCGCCGCACACCAGCAGCGAACCGCTGATGGCGTCGGCAACTCGCGCCCGGCGCTCGGTCAGCCAGGTCCTTGCCGCGCCGGCAGCGAAGGCGATGATGAGATCGCAGGCGGAAACGACCACCAGGAAAGTCGCGGCAAGCAGCGCCAGTTGCGGGCCGGCCGGCTGGTCCGGATTGACGAATTGGGGAAAGAACGCGCCGAGGAAGAGCAGCACCTTCGGATTGGACAGCGCCACCATCGTCCCCTGCAAGGCCCAGCGCCTGCGTCCAACCGATCGCACAGGCGCGGCGAGGCCCGAGTCCGAGCGCCAGGCGCGCAGCAGACGCCTGCCACCGAGCCAGACCAGATAGGCCGCGCCGACCCAGCGGATCACATCGAACCAGTCCGCCATCACCGCCAACACGGTGCCCAGCCCGACCGCGGCGCCGGTCACCAGCAGGCCAAGGCCAAGGCTGTTGCCGGCCACCGTGGAGACCGCGGCTCCCCGCCCATGCGCCGCGCCGTTGGCGATAATCAGCGACAATGCCGGTCCCGGCGTCAGCGCCAGCAGCACGCAGGCGGCCACGAAAGCGAGATAGAGTTCGACGCTCATGCGAAATGGCTCCGGATTCCGGCCAATGGTGCGCCCCGGCGGTACGATGTCAACGCCGGCTGTTTCACCCGGTTAACCGCGGGCGAATGCCGCTCAGCCACCCGTGCCACCGTCCGGCTCGTCGCCGTCCCCGCCGTCCTCGCCGGTGATGTGCTCGACCGACACGACCCGCTCGTCTTCCGCCGTGTCGAAGACGATGACGCCCTGCGTCGAACGTCCCAGCTGCGAAATGCCGTTGACCGGCACCCGGATGAGCTGTCCGCCGTCGCTGACCAGCATGATCTGGTCGCCGTCCTCCACGGGAAAGGATGCGACGAGGCGCCCGTTCCGTTCGTTCACGGTCATGGCGATGATACCCTTGCCGCCACGGCCCGAGACCCGGTACTCGTAGGCGGACGTGCGCTTGCCGTAGCCGTTCTCCGACACGGTCAGGATAATCTGCTCCTTGGCGCCCAGTTCGGCATAGCGGTCCTTGGTGAGATCCGCGCCTTCCTCGCCGCCCTCGATCTCCACTTCCATCTCCTCGCCGCCGTTAAGCGCCCGCCGCAATGCATTCGTCTGGCGCACATACTGCGCCCGCTCGCCCGGCGTCGCCTCCACATGGCGCAGGATGGCCATGGAGATGACCTCGTCCTTCTTGCCCAGATTGATGCCGCGCACACCCGTCGAGGTGCGTCCGGAGAATACCCGCACATCGGTGACGGGGAATCGGATTGCCTGTCCCTCTGCCGACGTCAGCAGCACATCGTCAGACTCGGTGCAGATCTCGACCGCCAGAATCTCATCGTTGTCGTCAAGCTTCATCGCGATCTTGCCGTTCTGGCGGATTTCGATGAAGTCGGACAGCTTGTTGCGCCGGACACCGCCTGTCTTGGTGGCGAACATGACGTGCAGTTCGCTCCAGCTCGCCTCGTCCTCCGGCAGCGGCAGGATGGAAGTGATCCGCTCGTCCTTTTGCAGCGGCAGCAGGTTGATGAGCGCCTTGCCCCGCGCCTGCGGCGCGGCGGCCGGGATGCGCCAGGCCTTGAGCTTGTAGGCCATGCCGCGGGAGGAGAAGAACAGCACCGGCGTATGGGTATTGGCAACGAACAGCCGCGAGACGAAGTCCTCGTCCCGCGTGGCCATGCCCGAGCGGCCCTTGCCGCCCCGCCGCTGCGCCCGGTAGGTGGAGAGCGGCACGCGCTTGATGTAGCCCTTGTGGGAGACAGTGACGACCACCTCCTCGCGCTGGATCAGGTCTTCGTCCTCCACTTCGGCTTCCACGTCCAGGATCTGCGTGCGGCGTGGCGTCTGGAACTCGGACGCGATCGCCTCCAGTTCCGACTTGACGATGCCGATGATGCGCGAGCGTGACCTGAGGATATCGAGATAGTCGCTGATCTGCTCGCCAAGGGCTTTCAGTTCGTCGCCGATTTCGTCGCGTCCGAGCGCCGTCAGCCTTTGCAGCCGCAGATCGAGGATGGCCCGCGCCTGCTCCTCGGAGAGCCGGTAGGTCCCCTTGGCCGAAACCTTGTGGCGGGGATCGGCGATCAGTTCCACCAGCGCCGCCACGTCCCTGGCCGGCCAGTCGCGCGATGTCAGTTCGGCCCGCGCGGTGGCCGGATCCGGCGCCTTGCGGATCAGGGCGATCACCTCGTCGATATTGGCGACCGCGATGGCAAGACCAACCAGTACATGGGCGCGGTCGCGCGCCTTGCCGAGCAGGAACTTTGTACGCCGCTCGATGACCTCTTCGCGGAACTCGCAGAAGGCCCGCACCAGATCGTGCAGGGTCATCAGCTCCGGACGGCCGCCATTCAGCGCCACCATGTTGCAGCCGAAACTCGATTGCAGCGGCGAGAAGCGGTAGAGCTGGTTCAGCACCACGTCCGCCATCGCATCGCGCTTCAGTTCGACCACGACGCGCATTCCGTCGCGGTCGTACTCGTCGCGGATGTCGGAAATTCCCTCGATGCGCTTGTCGCGCACCAGTTCGGCGATGCGCTCCACCATGCTCGCCTTGTTCACCTGGTAGGGAATCTCGGTGATGACGAGAGCTTCGCGCTCCTTGCGCACCGTCTCCTGGTGAACCTTTCCGCGCATAATCACGGAGCCGCGGCCCTTGTGATAGGCGGCACGCAGGCCCGCGCGTCCCAGGATCATGCCGCCAGTCGGGAAGTCGGGTCCGGGCACGATCTCTATCAACTCGTCGATGCTGATGGCGGGATTGTCGAGATAGGCGACGCAGGCGGCGACGACCTCGCCCAGATTGTGCGGAGGGATGTTGGTCGCCATGCCGACGGCGATGCCGCCCGCCCCGTTGACCAGCAGGTTGGGAAAACGCGCCGGCAGCACCGACGGCTCAATCTCCGTGGCGTCGTAGTTTTCCCGGAAATCGACGGTCTCCTTGTCGATGTCTTCGAGCAGGCTGTGTGCGACCTTGGCCAGGCGGCATTCGGTGTAGCGCATGGCCGCCGGCGGATCGCCGTCAACGGAACCGAAATTCCCCTGCCCGTCGATCAGCGGCAAACGCAGCGAGAAGTCCTGCGCCATGCGCACCAGCGCGTCGTAGATCGCGCTGTCGCCATGGGGGTGATATTTACCGATCACGTCGCCGACGACGCGCGCCGATTTGCGATAGGGCTTGTTCCACTCGTAGCCGTTCTCGTGCATCGAATAGAGAATGCGGCGATGCACCGGCTTCAGCCCGTCGCGCACGTCGGGCAGCGCCCGGCTCACGATCACGCTCATGGCGTAATCGAGATAGGACCGCTTCATCTCGTCGGTGATCGAGATCGCCTTGATATCGGAGGGGCCCTCCGGGCCGCCTGAGCCTGGCGGCACGCTGTCGTCGATGTCAGACACGTCGGCCTGTTGTCCCCGCGGATGGACCGTTCCCGAAGGCTCGCCCGGGCGGGTGGCAGGCCCGTTTTAAGCGACTGGCGAGGCGGGAATCGGACAGTGAAATTGTCGCGCGAATTATAGCCGATTCAGCTTTGGCCAAGCAATCGAAACAGCCCGGACCGAGGCATTTTACGCCAAGTGATTGTCACGGCTGTTCAGGCACTTGGCCGGCGCGGCGGCAGAGACATGGAAGTGAGTGGCGCGACAGCCGCGCCACGCCTCCGCCTTTGCCCGTCGGGGTCTAGCGCGGCAGCAGGACTTTCATCTCCGCGCCGCCGTAGCCATGCACCGAGTCATGGGCGCGCACCGTCACTTCTGTCACCCCTTCGGGAATCTTCACGCCGTCCAGCGAGCGCGTGAACGGCTGCTCCGTCTCGTGAGGATGCAGCAATTCGCGCGTCCCCAGCACGCTGCCGTCGGGCGCCACCACGTCCCATTTGTTGGCGTAGTGATCCCAGCCGGTGTCGCCGTGACGCACCGTGACATCGAAGCGGAATGTGCCGCCTGCTTCCCGCGCCGCCTTGACAGCCTCCACGTCCGCCTCGCCCGCCCCTGCCGGCGTCATCGCCAACAGCATCAGCAGCGGCACGGACCATGGGCGCTTCACCAGTCCCGTCATCGCGGTTCCCTTCCCTTCGCACAAACCCAGTTGAACGTGTTCGCAGGCAATTGTGGCGGTTTCGTCACATCCGGTTCCCGTCTCCAATGGGAAGGCATCGGAACTCCCGGTGCTTGTATTCGGCCCGGCCCGGGAACTTCTGGCCCGGCAGGGTTGTTTTTCCCTCGGGGCGCTCATAGCCTCGCCTCACCACGCCAAGGGGGATTCGCATTGGCCGCGCAGGGCTCGAAATTTGTCATTTATGCCGCCCTTGCAGGCAATGCGCTGATCGCCGTCACCAAGTTCGGCGCCGCCGCCTATACCGGCTCCTCCGCCATGCTGTCGGAAGCCATTCACTCCGTCGTCGATACCGGCAACCAGGGCCTGCTGCTCTACGGCATCAAGCGCTCCCAGCGGCCCCCCGACGACAAGCATCCCTTCGGCTACGGCACCGAGATCTATTTCTGGAGCTTCGTCGTCGCCATCCTGATCTTCGGCGTCGGCGCTGGCGTCTCCTTCTATGAGGGCGTGCAGAAGCTGCAGCATCCTCATCCCGTCACCAGTCCGCACATCAACTACATCGTCCTCGGCCTCGCCATGTTGTTCGAGGCCGGCGCGTGGTGGATCGCCTGGCGCGAATTCGGCAAGGTGCGCGGCAATTTCGGACTGTTCGAGGCGGTGCGCCGCTCCAAGGACCCCACGCTTTTTACCGTGCTGTTCGAGGACACCGCCGCCATGCTCGGTCTAATCGTCGCCTTCGGCGGTGTCGCCGCCACACAGTATTTCGATGCGGCCTGGGCCGACGGCGCGGCCTCGCTCGCCATCGGCGTCATTCTCGCCGGCACGGCCACGCTGCTCGCCTACGAGACCAAGGGCCTGCTGATCGGCGAAGCCGCGTCGCGCACGATCATCACTGGTGTGCGCGAGATCGTCACCGGCCAGCGCGAGGTGAACCACATCAACGAGCTGCGCACCATGCATCTGGCGCCCAATGACATCCTGCTGGCCCTGTCGCTCGATTTCCACGACCGCGTTAACGCCCGCCAGATCGAGGACGCCATCCACCGGATGGAA
>JAYZVT010000401.1:0-5063 GCA_036155355.1 Pseudomonadota bacterium | reverse complement strand
GACGAAGCCGGCCCAGTCCAGATGCACATGCCGTGCCGCGCGCGAGGGCGGCAGCGCGAAATGCATCCCCGCCGCCGCGATCAGCCCGACCGGCACCAGCAGGGAGAAGGCCCAGCGCCCGTTGCCGAGGTCGGCCATCACGCCGCCGAGCATGGGACCGATCATCGCCCCGAACACCACGCCGATGCCGTAGATGCCGACCACCGGGCCGTGCTGGCGCTTGGGGAAGGTGTCGAGGATGATCGTCTGCGCCAGCGGTGTCACCGGCGCGCCGGCCGCCCCCTGCACCACCCGCCAGAACACCAGCGCCTCCAGCGAGTCAGCCGCGCCGCACATATAAGTGGCGGCGGAAAAGGCGAGCGCGCTCCACACCATCACCCGCCGCCGGCCGAGCCGCGCCACCAGCCAGCCGGTCATGGGCGTGACTACGGCCGTCGCCAGGATGTTGAAGGTCATGGTCCAGGAGATCTCGTCGGGTGTCGCCGACATCGCCCCCTGCAGCTGCGGCAGGATGGTGGCGACCACCAGCACAGTGGTGCTGTAGAGCGTCGCCGACAGGATCACCGTGACCAGCACGGCGATGCGCCGGGCCTGCGGCAACTCCGCGGTCTTGCGGGAAAAACCCTCGATCGTGCCTGCGGCGGACGCCATCTTGATCCGGTAAGCCTGCTGACTGTATGCTCTGCAACTGTAATAGAAGTTACTAATTTCCGGGAGGCCCGCCAATGCCCATCGAGATCGAGGGAGACCGCTATCTGGGCTTCCTGATTTCCGACGCGGCCCGGCTGCAGCGCACCGTTTTCGACCGCCGCATGCGCCGCATCGGCCTCACCCGTCCGCAATGGCTGGTCATGACCCGGCTGCACCGCAGGCCGGGCCTGAGCCAGAGCGAGCTGGCCGAGATGCTGGAAGTGGAAAAGGCGACCGCCGGAAGGCTGATTGATCGGCTGGAGGCCAACGGCTGGGTCGAACGCCGACCCGACCCCGCCGACCGCCGCATCAACCGCATCTACATGACCGCCGAGGGCGAGCGCATTGACCGCATGATCCGCCCCGTCGCCCGCGAGATGGTCGAGGAGGAACTGTCGGCGCTGGGAGCGGCCGAGCGCGAGCAGCTTGTAGATCTGCTTATCCTGCTGAAGACGCAGCTCATCCGCATGGCCGGCGAAGAGGCCGCGCCTCTGCCCGCGCCAAGACATCCAGAGACCGTGTAATGGCGCTGCCGGGTTCCAGGCTGAGGCTTGTCCTCCTATTTCTCGTGCCTGCGCTGCTTGTGGTGGGTTCTGTCGGCTACTGGCTTGCGGGCGCGCGCTATGTCAGCACCGAGAACGCCTATGTGAAGGCGGATATTGCCCGCGTCGCCGCCGAGATTTCCGGACGCGTAGTGGAGGTGCATGTGCAGGACCACGCCCGCGTCGCCCGCGACGACGTGCTCGTCACCATCGACCGCCAGCCTTTCGAGCTGGCGCTGGCGGAGGCGCAGGGCTCTCTCGATGCCGCGCGCCGCCAGGTGGAAACGGAGAAAGCCGCCTGGGCGGAGGCGAAGAGCGAGCTGGACGAAGCCGAATCCCGCGCCGACTACTACCAGAAGCGCGCCCAGCGCCAGCGCGAACTGTCGCGCCGCGGCATCGTTTCCGAGAGTCATCTCGACGAAATGGAGAACGACTTGCGCGCCGCGCGCGACCGCATCGCCGTCGTGCAGCAGAAGCTGGAGCGTGCGCTCGCCGCGCTCGGCGGCGATCCCGACAAGCCGGTGGACGAACAGCCCGCCGTGCGCGCCCGCATGGCTGCGCGCGATCGCGCCCGGCTCGACCTTGACCGCACCAACCTGCGCGCGCCGCTGTCCGGGACAGCGGTCAAGGTGACACTGCAGCCGGGAGACCACGTCACCATTGGTGTACCCGTGTTCGCCATCGTCGCCGACACCGCTCCATGGGTGGAGGCGAACTTCAAGGAAACAGAGCTGACCCATGTCCGCGTCGGCCAGCGCGCCTTGGTTGAACTGGACATCTATCCCGGCGTGTCGTGGCAGGCGATCGTGGAAAGCATCAGCCCGGCGACCGGAGCGGAGTTCGCCGTTCTGCCGCCGCAGAATGCGTCGGGCAACTGGGTCAAGGTCGTGCAGCGGCTGCCCGTCAGGCTGCGCCTCGAACTGCGCCCCGACGCGCCGCCCCTGCGCGCCGGCATGACCGCGGCCGTAACTGTGGATACCGGCCGTGAGCGCAAGTTCTCCGACATCTTCGGCGTGCGCGCCCGCGCCCTCCCATGAACATGGCGCGCTTTCCCGCCGCCACAGTTCATGCCCATTTTGCGCTAGGATCGCCGCATGATTCGGCCCGCTTTCCTGCGCGCCGCAGCGCTCGCTGCTGCCGTGCTGACATTTGCTTCGACTGGCGCCTTCGCCGCTGACGCCGCCTATGAGCGTTTCGTCAGGGATTTCCGCGCTGCTGCGCTGCGCGCAGGTGTATCGGCCAAGACCTATGACGCCGCCTTCAAGGGTCTCGAGCCCGACCCGGAAGTGGTCGAGAAGAACGCCAGCCAGCCCGAAGTGGTGCTGCCAGCCTCCCACTATCTGGCGCTGACCGTCACCGATACGCGCATCCGCATCGGCCGAGAGAAGCTCACCGAACATGCGGCGCTTCTGGACGCGATTGAGAAAAAATACGGCGTTGACAAGCACGTCCTGCTGGCCATCTGGGGCATGGAGACGAATTTCGGCGCCTTTCTCGGCGGCAAGAACGTCATCCGCTCCCTGTCCACCCTCGCCTACAAGGGGCGGCGCACGAAATTTGGCCGCAGCGAACTTATGGTGGCGCTGAAGATCCTGGAACGCGGTGATATCACCTATGACAAGATGAACGGGTCGTGGGCCGGCGCCATGGGCCAGACCCAGATGATCCCGACCACCTACGAGCGCTATGCCGTCGATTACGACGGCGACGGCAAGCGCGACATCTGGACCAATCCCGCCGACGCACTTGCCTCCACCGCCAATTATCTCGCCAAGGCCGGCAAGTGGGGCCGTGGCGAGCGTTGGGGTTACGAGGTCATCCTGCCCAAGGGGTTCAGTTCGCGTCTCGAAGGCCAGCGCAACGCCCGGGGGCTGGATGCCTGGAAAAAGCTCGGCCTGATGCCGGCGCCTGGAAACGACGTGCCCGAGCACAAGGCCCGCGCGTGGCTGTCGCTGCCTGCCGGCACGGAAGGACCGGCGCTGCTCATTCGCGACAATTTCAGGTCGGTGATGGCATACAACGCCGCCTATAAATATGCCCTCGCCGTGTCACACCTGTCGGATCGCCTGCGCGGCATGCCGGCTTTCTCGCGGCCCTGGCCGGACGGCGTGCGCGCCCTGGAAGAAGCGGAGCGCAAGGAGATGCAGACCCTGCTCGCCGCGCGCGGTCACGAGATCGGTGACATAGATGGCGTGCTCGGCTCCAAGACCCGGGCAGCCATCAAGGCCTTCCAGAAGGAAAAGGGCATGGAAGCCGACGGGTTCCCCACGCCGAAGGTACTTGAGATGCTCAGGGGAAGCTGACGCAAATTGAAAGCGGCCCGGAAAGCCCGGGCCGCCGCTTCATCCTGACCGCGATCGCTGGTCAGTGACTATCGTCGTAGATCTTCTTCTTCTTGTGCCGGTAGCGATAGTGGTCGTCATAGTAGTAGGGCTGCTCGTAGTAGCCGTAATCGTAGTAGCTGGGCTGGCTGTAATAGTAGGGCTGGTAGCCATAGCCGTAATAGCGCGGCTGCGGCTGGACGTTGAGATAGAAGCCACCATTGCCGATGCTGAACTGCACCGCCGAGCGTGCTTGCGCCTCGCCCGGTACGGCGAGCGCCAACAGGGCTGCGGCTGCGGCGGTGACTGCGAAAATTCTGGATTTCATGTCGATCTCCCGGCCTGCGCGGCCTGATTTGATGGGAAAATCCTCCGGGCCGCGTCTCTCGAACTAATAATACGCGAGACGGCCCCAGGTTCCGTCGCATCGTAGATAGGGTGTCATGGCCCGGATTTCCACCTCTCGGGCGCCGGCAGTTGTCAACTATGCGCCGAGCCGCACCGTGCGCAGACGCAGCGCATTGCCGACCACCGAGACCGAGGATAGGCTCATCGCCGCCGCCGCGATCATCGGCGACAGCAGCAGGCCAAAGACCGGGTAGAGCGCGCCGGCCGCGACCGGGACGCCGAGGGCGTTGTAGGCAAAGGCGAAGAACAGGTTCTGGCGGATGTTGCGCATGGTTGCGCGGGACAGCTTCCTCGCCCGCACCACGCCGGTGAGATCGCCCCTGAGCAAGGTCAGTCCCGCGCTCTCTATGGCGACGTCCGCGCCTGTTCCCATGGCGATGCCCACGTCCGCCTGTGCAAGCGCGGGCGCATCGTTGACGCCGTCTCCGGCCATGGCGACCTTCGCGCCCGCCGCCTGCATCTCCCGCACGATACGCGCCTTGTCCTCAGGCAGAACGTCAGCGCGAATGTCGTCGATGCCGAGCTTGGATGCGATCGCCTTCGCGGTGCGCTCGTTGTCGCCTGTCACCATGACGATGCGCAGACCTTCCCTATGCAGTGCCTTGATGGCCTCCGGTGTCGTCTCCTTGATGGGATCCGCCACCGCGATGAGGCCCGCGGCCTTGCCGGCGATGGCGACGAACATTGCCGTCTTTCCATCCTTGCGCAAATCATCTGCAGCGGACGCAAGCGCCGCGACGTCAACGCCAGCTTCCTCCATCATCGCCCTGTTGCCGAGCGCCACCGACCGCCCGGTCATGTCTCCGCGCACACCCTTCCCCGTCACTGCCTCGAACCCGGAAACGGGCTTCAGGGTCACCTTCCGGGCCTTCGCGCCCGCGACGATGGCCTCGGCCAGCGGATGCTCGCTGCCGCGCTCCAGGCCTGCGGCCGCAGCAAGCAGCTCCCTTCCGTCGAAACCGGACGCCGGAACCACGTCGGTCAGCTCCGGTCTCCCGAGCGTCAGCGTGCCGGTCTTGTCCACGATGAGCGTGTCCACTTCCGCCAGTCGCTCGATTGTCTCTGCATTCTTGACCAGCACCCCCGACTGCGCGCCGCGTCC
>JAYZVT010000400.1:0-3762 GCA_036155355.1 Pseudomonadota bacterium | reverse complement strand
AGGCACGTTCGCCTCGATCGACTTGTTGACGACGCCAGCGGTAATGCCCTTGTCCTTGGCGGCCTTTAGCCGGCCGATATCGACAGTGAACAGCAGGTCCGCGGGGCTGTTGGCGCCCTCGGCGGCGATCTTCTCCTCGAGTCCTTTGTCGGAGAACAGCACCTTGACCTCGATGCCGGTCTTCTTGGTGAAGGCATTGAGCAGGGGATCGATCAGGGTGGGCTGGCGGTAGGAGTAGACGTTGACTTCTTCTGCTGCGGCCAGCGGACTGGCGGAAAGTGCGACGAAGCCAACAAGGAAGGACGCACGGACAATGCCGCGCGGAAGGCGGGAAACAGGCATTTTTTCCTCCAATAATCGGGGTTCAAGGCCCCGGTATCGGGTTGTTACAAAGGCTGGGCACCATGCCGCCTCTTGTCGGCAAGGCGCGTGTGGAC
This sequence comes from Pseudomonadota bacterium, assembly GCA_036155355.1. Taxonomy (GTDB): domain Bacteria; phylum Pseudomonadota; class Alphaproteobacteria; order Rhizobiales; family Methyloligellaceae; genus JAYZVT01. The sequence continues at coordinate 3,325 of JAYZVT010000400.1, read as the reverse complement.
AGGTAAATGCGAATATTCAATTCTGTCAACTGACCACGGCGCTGTATCTTTTTTAATTAGAACAATTCCAAAGTACAGATGTATAAGAATAGATAAAATATAATAAGAGATATGCATTTTTATACTTGAGTTAAACCGTGGAGACGCGAGTTCGCAAGTGGCAACTTGAAAGGATCACTCGTTTGGCGCATGAAGAGCACAGTGGAACAACGGCGCCGCTGATCGGCGTGGCACAAGGACGCAGCGATGCGGTCGCGCATAGTCTCCATTCGCGGGCTTACCCTCGCGGTGCTTGCCGTTGTCGCACTTGGTCTGATTGTACTGGTGCCGATGGCCCTCCGCGCGGCAGGTCTTGCGGCTTCCTTCTATGCAAAGACACTGTGCTCAGGCGTGTTCGTTTCTGCTCGCGAAGCGGAGCCCGTCGTCACCGGGGACATCCTCCCCAAGCTGCGTGGATTGCCCCGCCTCTTCTCCCATGCAATCGAACAGGATCCGCCTCTGGCCCGCGCTGCCTTCCTGGGAGTGGTGCGGCGGGCCGCGCTCTATCGCCCGGGCCTCGGCTGCACGCTCTTGCCTGAGGGAGGTGTCGCCGCGCTGTTGGAGCAATCCCCGGGTCTGCCCGAAGGCGAGCGGCTGCCGCCGCCAGCAATTGGCTTGCAGGAGGCCCCGGCATCGAATTCGACACATGATCCGGAACTCCTGTCCGCAAGGATATCCGCCGCCTTCGACACACCGCAGGGCAGCCACGAGCGAAGAACACGCGCCATCGTCGTCATGCACAAGGGCGGCATCGTCGCCGAGCGCTATGCCGAGGGCATCACCCCAGCGACTCCACTGATCGGCTGGTCGATGGGCAAGACCGTCGTCAATGCCCTCGCGGGAATGCTCGTCCACAAGGGCCGGCTGTCTCTCGAAGAGACATCGCTGTTTCCGCAATGGAGCAGGCCGGGAGACGCGCGCGCCGCGATCACACCCGCGCATCTTCTCCGCATGACCGATGGTCTCGATTTCGGCGGCGAACGCGATGCCGTGTTCTCCCCGGCAAGAAGGATGCTCTTCGAGACCGGAGACGCGGCAACGGTGGCACTGTCGGCCACGCCAGCATCGGCGCCCGGATCGCAATGGCGCTACGCCAGCGGACCGACGATCCTTCTATGCGCACTCGCCGCGCGCCGGGCAGGAGGCGGTCCCGCGCTGCTGTCGCTTGTCCACCGCGAATTGTTCGCGCCGCTCGGCATGACTAGCGCCGTCATTGAACCGGACGCTGCCGGAACGCCCCTTGGTGCCGCATTCGTCTATGCGAGTGCTCGAGACTGGGCGCGCCTGGGCCAACTATTTCTGCAGGACGGCGTGTGGCAGGGCAACCGGCTGCTGCCCGAAGGCTGGGTCGCTTTCAGTCATGAGGGGACTCCCCAGTCGGGCAAACACTATGGCGCTCACTTGTGGCGCAGCACGCCCGATTTCCTTCGCCCTGCCGGTTCCCACGACGTTGGATTGCCGCAGGACCGCATGCTCATGCTCGGCATCGACGGACAGTTGGTCGCGATCATTCCCTCGCGCGACCTTGTGATTGTCAGGCTTGGCATGAGCACCCGCAGGAGCACATTCGATCCCGACACTTTCCTTGCCGGCATCCTCGACGCATTTCCGCCGGCCCGCTAGCCCGCCGCCGCGCCTGTACCCGGCGCAACCGTGCGGTCCGCCGCAAAAAGTATATCGATTGTGGTGCCCGAGCCGCTTGTGCTCTTTAGCCTGAAAGTCGCCCGGTTGGCTTCAACCAGCGCCTTCGTAAGCGGCAATCCGAGGCCTGTGCCAACCTGCTTTCGCGGTGACGTGTCCAGTTGCCTGAAAGGCTGCATCGCCTGCTCGATTTCGCTGCCCGTCATGCCGATGCCGGTATCGCGCACGCGCAGCCTCACGGCCCCATCGTCGGACGTGGCAGTCGATACGATGACCTGACCGCCCGCCTCGGTAAACTTGATGGAATTGGACAGCAGGTTCAGAAGCACCTGCTTCATGGCGCGCCCGTCGGCAAGGACGCGCGGCAGTCCGCCCGTCGCTGCCATGCGCAGGATAACGCGCTCCTTCTGCGCCTGCGGCTGCATCACATGCAGGCATTCCGTCACCAGCTCGTCGAGATCGACGGAGGTGAAGTTGATTTCGAAGTTGCCTGAGGCGATTTTCGAAATGTCCAGCAGGTCGTTGATGAGGCTGAGCGCGTACAGCCCGCTTTCGTGGATGTCGCGGATATAACTGCGATAGCGGTCGTTGCCGATCGGCCCTAGCCGCTCCTCCTTCATCAGCTCCGAAAAGCCGATAATCGAGTTCAGCGGCGTGCGCACCTCGTGGCTGACCTTGGCCAGAAAGTCTGCCCGGTCCTCCGATGCTTCGCCGATCCGTTCCTGCACGCTCGGCCGGGCCGCTTCGCTGTCCAGTGGCTTTTTTTCGGAGATTGCGACCGGAGTGGCATGCACCGCTTGTTGTGCGGGCATCTCGGAGGGAAGCAGCACGATCAACTGCAGCGGTGCCTGAGGCGTACCGCCGAGGTCATGTATCTCCACGCTCATGTCGAGACTGCGGCCGCTTCGCGACCGTCCCGTAAGCTGAATCCGGCGATGACCTTGAACAGTGCCGTTTGCCGCGAATTCGAACAGTTCGCCTTGCTTCGGAAAAACGCCAGCCACACCGCCAGTCATTTCGCTCGCCTGCCTGTAGCCAAAGGCAAGCGCGAAAGCATTGTTCACCAGCAGGCTGTCGTGCCCTTCGGTCAGCGCCACGCCGAGGGGGATCGCGTCGAGCAGGCGTTGGGGGAGGGTATTGCTTTCAGTCGAGGGCGAGGGTGCATCGCGGTCGATCGGGCGCACCAAAGCCGGAGCGCCGTCGCGGATGAGCCGCGCAATCGTCTTGAGCGTCTCACCGTCGCTGCCGGTCGCCGGCTGGCCTTGGGCTTCGCCGTATTTCGCCATGGCTCCTCGTCCATGACGCATCGGGGAGGGCGCAAAAAAGCCGCCGCATCCTCCCGTTGGCGCCATTGCGCGCCGTATCCCCGCCGCCGGGAACGGTCGCATCGAACCGTGGCCTCCTCGAAACGTCCTTACTTTGAATCGCGTCCAGGGTCTATCAACGGCTGGCGTCGGCAATTTTTGTGCAATGCAATAAATTTGTTGCATAGCAGCATAAAACGTGGTTAACTATTGGGCATCGGCAAGGGAGGCAAGGAGCGGCAGGTCGCCAGCGAGGGCTCGCGGCCGGCTCAAATCCAGGGAGAATGCCAGTGATTCAGAAGACACCGTTTGAGATGCCTGATTCTGTCCGGGAAATGGCC
>JAYZVT010000399.1:0-3404 GCA_036155355.1 Pseudomonadota bacterium | reverse complement strand
AAATGAAATCCTCTACGGCCAGAGTTTCGACGTGCCGAAGATCGACGACTGGGTGCTGCCCATCGGCAAGGCCAAGGTTGTGCGCGAAGGGGCCGACGTGACCATCGTTTCCTTCTCCCGCGCCATGGCCTATGCGCTGGAGGCCGCCGACAAGCTTGCGGGGGACGGCATTTCCGCCGAGGTCATCGACCTGCGCACCCTGCGTCCGCTCGACATGGAGACCATTGTCAATTCGGTGAAAAAGACCAACCGCATTGTCACCGTCGAGGAAGCCTGGCCGGTATGCTCGGTCGGGTCCGAGATCTGCGCACGCATTGCCGAACTCGCCTTCGATCATCTCGACGCGCCGCCATTGCAGGTTGCGGGCGCGGACGTGCCCATGCCCTACGCCGCCAACCTGGAAAAGCTGGCCCTGCCCAATGCCGGACAGGTGGCCGATGCGGCAAAGAAAGTCTGTTACGCGAACTGAGCAGAGCCGAAAGAGCCTGATCGATGCCCATTCCCATATTGATGCCCGCGCTCTCGCCGACCATGGAGGAGGGCAAACTTGCCAAATGGCTGGTGAAGGAAGGCGACAGTGTCGGTCCCGGCGATGTCATCGCCGAGATCGAGACCGACAAGGCGACCATGGAAGTGGAAGCCGTGGACGAAGGCACCATCGGCAAGCTGCTCATCAGCGAGGGCACCGAGGGTGTGCCGGTCAACAAGCCCATTGCCATGCTGCTTGAGGAGGGCGAAAGCGCCGACGCCTTGAAGAGCGGTGGCAGCGCCCCTCCGGCGAAGCCAGACGCGCCTCGCCCTGCAGCATCACCACCGCCTGCTCAGTCCGCGCCCGCGCAATCCTCCCCACCGGCGCCAAAACCCGCCGCCTCGCCGGCGCCGCAGCCGGCAAGGCCCAACGGGCAGGGCGGCCGCATCCTTGCCTCGCCGCTGGCCAGGCGCATCGCTGCGGAGAAGGGCGTCGATCTCGCATCGGTGACGGGATCCGGACCCCATGGCCGCATCGTCAAGCGCGACGTGGAAATGGCGCGGCCGGGTGCCGCTCCGGCACAGGCGGAGCAGTTGTCGCGCGGCCAGGTCATGCCCGTGCCTTCAGCGACCGCAAAGCCGGTGCCTGCGCTTTCCGATGACGCCATTTTCGCGCTCTACGAGAAGGGCAGCTTCGAGATCGTCCCCCATGACGGCATGCGCCGCACCATCGCCCAGCGGCTCACCCAGGCCAAATCGACGATCCCGCATTTCTATCTCAACATCGACTGCAAGCTCGACGCGCTGCTGGCCGCGCGCCAGCGCCTTAATGCGCTGTCCGCCAAGGAAGGCCCCAAGGCGTTCAAGATTTCGGTCAACGACCTCATCATCAAGGCCATGGCCATGGCTCTGCAGAAGGTCCCCGCCGCCAATGCGACCTGGACCGAGCAGGGCATCCTGCGCCACCGCTCATCCGACATTGGCGTTGCTGTAGCCATCGACGGCGGTCTGTTCACGCCGGTCATCCGCCATGCGGAAGTGAAGAGCCTGTCCGAGATATCCAACGAGATGAAAGACCTCGCCGAGCGCGCGCGCAAGCGCCGTCTCAAGCCAGAGGAGTATCAGGGCGGAACCACCGCCATTTCAAATCTCGGCATGATGGGAGTGACCTCTTTCGACGCGGTCATCAACCCGCCCCACGCCACCATCCTGGCCGTCGGCGCCGGCCAGAAGCGCCCCATCGTCGAGGGCGACCAGATCAGGATCGCCACCATGATGAGCTGCACCCTGTCTTGCGACCACCGCGTGGTGGACGGTGCGCTGGGCGCGGAGTTGCTCGACGCCTTCCGCGGCTTCATCGAGGAGCCCGTGACCATGCTGGTCTGAGGCGCCGGCCGGCTCCTTCCATCTCTTTCGGGAAAAGTACAGTCACAGAGAAACGCATGGCCGACACTTCCTTCGATCTTGCAGTCATTGGCGCCGGCCCCGGTGGCTACGTCGCCGCCATCCGCGCCGCGCAACTCGGCATGAAGACCGCCGTCATCGAGCGCGAGCATCTGGGCGGCATCTGCCTCAACTGGGGCTGCATCCCCACCAAGGCATTGCTGCGCACGTCCGAGGTCTATCACCTCATGCAGCACGCAACCGATTTCGGCCTGTCGGTTAGCGACATACGCTTCGACGTCGCCAGGATTGTCGAGCGCAGCCGCAAGGTGGCAGGGCGTCTCTCCGGCGGTGTCGCCTTCCTGATGAAGAAGAACAAGATCACCGTCATCGACGGATCGGCCCGCCTGAAGGGCCGGGGAGCCATCTCGGTCAAGGGCAAGGACGGCCAGCCGCTTCCAGATGTGAACGCCAAGCACATCATCATCGCCACCGGTGCACGCGCACGCGCTCTGCCCAACCTCCAGCCGGACGGCAAGCTAGTGTGGACCTACAAGGAGGCCATGGTGCCGCCATCAATGCCGAAGTCCCTGCTGGTCGTGGGCTCCGGCGCCATCGGCATCGAATTCGCCAGCTTCTACCGTACCCTGGGCGCGGAAGTGACGGTGGTGGAGATCATGGATCGAATCCTGCCCGTCGAGGACGAAGAGATCTCTGGCCTCGCTCGCAAGTCCTTCGAGAAGCAGGGCATGAAAATCCGCACCGGAACTTCGGTCGAGCGGCTGGACAAGGGCGCCGACTCCGTCACCGCCACGCTCAAGGCCAAAGACGGCAAGACCGAGACCGTTACCGTGGACAGGGTGATCCTTGCCATCGGCATCACCGGTAACGTCGAGAACATTGGTCTGGAAGATGTCGGCGTGAAGGTTGATCGCGGACATATCGTCATTGACGAGTGGTGCCGCACGGGCGTGGAGGGCGTCTACGCCATCGGCGACGTGGCCGGTCCGCCCTGGCTGGCACACAAGGCAAGCCACGAGGGTATCCTCTGTGTGGAGAAGATCGCCGGCCAGAAGGGCCTGCATCCGCTCGACACCTCCAACGTGCCCGGCTGCACCTATTGCTGGCCGCAGATAGCCAGCGTCGGCCTCACCGAGAAGGCGGCAAAGGAAATGGGGCGCCAGGTAAAGGTTGGCCGCTTCCCCTATCAAGCCAATGGCAAGGCCATCGCGCTCGGCGACACCGAAGGCCTGGTCAAGACCGTGTTCGACGCCAGCACTGGCGAGCTTCTGGGCGCGCACATGATTGGCGCGGAAGTGACAGAACTGATCCAGGGTTACGGCATTGCCAGGACGCTGGAATCCACCGAAGCGGAATTGATGCATACCATTTTCCCGCATCCGACCCTGTCGGAGATGATGCACGAGTCAGTTCTCGACGCTTATGGGCGCGTCATCCATACTTGATAAAAACCAATCTGCACCGGAGAGGCACATCATGGGCAACGAAGCTTACGGCTTGATGGATCTGGGAGGCGGCGTCGGCATCCTCGG
>JAYZVT010000398.1:0-3177 GCA_036155355.1 Pseudomonadota bacterium | reverse complement strand
CTGAACGGCCATGTCTGCTGCCACGGCACGCCGGCGGCGGTGGCCGAGAGCGAAATCTATCGCCAGATGTTCGGCGGGCGCACGCTTGAGGGCAGGGCGGCGCGGACGCTGGCCGTCTACGAACACCGCCACGACCACACCCACCTGCCGGACGGCAGGGTGCGCCATGCCGATGGCACGATCGCCGAGCATTGCCATCCCGATGACGGGCATCACGACCATGCCGGTCACGCCATGCCTGCCGAAGCCGGGGAGCGCCGCGATGCTTGACGCGTTCTTCGTGCGCGCGCTGATCGCCGGGATCGGCGTGGCGCTGGTCGCCGGGCCGCTGGGCTGTTTCATCGTGTGGCGCCGGCTCGCCTATTTCGGCGACACGCTGTCGCATTCGGCGCTGCTCGGCGTGGCGCTGGCCTTTCTGTTCGAGCTCAACTTCATGGTCTCCGTCTTCGCGGTAAGCGCGCTGGTGTCGCTGGCGCTGCTGACGCTGCAGCGCAACGCCACGCTGTCGTCGGATTCGCTGCTCGGCCTGCTGTCGCATTCGGCGCTGGCGCTGGGGCTGGTCTGCCTGGCGTTCATGACTTGGGTCAGGATCGACCTGATGGGCCTGCTGTTCGGCGACATCCTGGCGGTGCGCTGGACCGACATTGCCATCATCTTCGGCGGCGGCGCGGCGGTTCTGGTGGTGCTGGCACTCATCTGGCGCTCCGCCTTCGCGGCGACGGTGAGCCGCGAACTGGCGCAGGCCGAGGGGCTCGACCCGGCGCGCAGCGACGTCGTCTTCATGCTGGCCATGGCGGTGGTGATCGCCATCGCCATGAAGATCGTCGGCGTGCTGCTGATCACCGCGCTGCTGATCATTCCCGCCGCCACGGCGCGCCAGCTCGCCGCCGGGCCGGAACAGATGGCGGCCATCGCCGCGCTGGCCGGGGCGGCCGGCGTCGTGGCCGGCCTGTTCGCCTCGCTGCACTGGGACACGCCTTCCGGACCGTCCATCGTGGTGGCGGCCATGGTGCTGTTCCTCGCCTCGCTGGCCGCGGCGCCCGGCATGGCGCGGCGCGCGCGCCAGCGCATCGCCCGAACGGAGAACTGAACGCATGGCCACGCACGCGCACGCCGCCGCGCAACTGACGCGCAACCAGGGCCTGGTGTTCGACGCGCTGTCGGGCGCCAGCGGCCCGCTCAGCGCCTATGCGATCCTCGACGCGCTGCGCGGCGAGGGCTTCCGCGCGCCGCTGCAGGTCTACCGCGCGCTCGACAAGCTGGTGGCCATCGGCCTGGTGCACCGGCTCGAAAGCCTCAACGCCTTCGTCGCCTGCCGGCAGGATTCCTGCGGCAGCCACGGCACCATCGCCTTCGCCATCTGCGAGCAATGCGGCCGGGTCTCCGAATTCGCCGATGATGCGGTGGCCGGCCTGCTGGACGGCTGGGCGAAGGCGGAGCGGTTCACGCTGAGCCGGACGGTGATCGAGTTGCGGGGGGTTTGTGGGGCGTGTGGGGGGTAGGCTCGCGACGCGACCTGGAATGTTTGCGAAATGAATGGCCGGTAGGTGCGCCAAGACGGCCGTGTCGGATCAGTGATTACATGTCTAGAATGGGGCCGTGAGCGGACTGGCAGGTGTTGGGATGCTCGCCACCAAAGCGGACATCAAGCAGATGTCGCATTGGGAGCAACTGCTGAGCCGCATCCGCGGAGATAAGGACCCGGAGCGGTCATTCTCCGCATTTTGCCGCCTAATGAAATGATTCTCCCACTATTACAAAAGGCGCCCAATAAATCGGATCAGACCAATGGGGGTGGTCTGGATCGTCGATCAGCGACAGCATTGCGTGTTGAAGGGCTTCAGCTTGGTGGCTATCGGTATGTTCCGCCGCGTAGGTAAACGTCCTACCCATGAGCTCGGCCGTTGACTCATCATCGACGACCCAATGGCTGACAAGCAACGACCTCGCGCCTGCATAGAAGAACGCGCGGGCTAGACCCGAAAGCGGGTTTGCGCCAGGTTTGCCCGCCGCCGCCGTATTGCAAGCACTAAGAACCACCCAATCGGCATTAAGCCTGAGTTGCACAATCTCAGAAACGGTAAGCAGCCCGTCGTCGATGTCAGTCGCCTCTGACGGAATCGTAAGGGCCAGCGCCGGTTCGGCGGTGCCCTTGGCGACCTGCTCCACTTCTCCGGCGACAAGGCCATGCGTGGCAAAGTAAACGATACTGTAGTCGGAAAGATCATCCTGCTTCACCGCGGCCTCGGATGCGGCTCCGCGCAAAATTATCTCGCTATCCGGCACGGCAAGTTTCCTGGCGACTGTCTGCAATTCCTTGGCGGTGCCTGGCAACCTGGGCAGGTTTTCGCGCAGCAATGCCAAGTCCGCCCGACCGCCACGAAACAGGGAGCCGAACCCCCGGGGAGGCATTCGGATGTTCGATTCCCGTACCGGATCGAAAACGGGGTCGCCATAGCCTCGAAACGGCTTGAGCGCTTTCATCTGCCGGCCTTGTTCGCGCAACAATTTCAGGCTCGACACGGTCGGCAGAATGCTGATCGAATATTTGCGAGCAAGCCATGCCGCGTCGCGCAGCTCCGTGTTACCGGAGGGAAGGGCTGTCACCAAGATTTGTGGTGGAAGCGAAGAGACCGCACCATTGAGAACGAACAGCAGGTGCTTATTGTCTGCAAGGACGTCTTCGACCGGCGCCAACATCAGGCGGAAAAGTTCGTATGAATTGTTTGGCTCGATCGGTTTCCGCCCGCGCGCTTGCAGGTCCAGGCCATTGCGAAGTTCGGCGATCAACCGAGCTATTTGTCCAGGTTCGGTATCCATTCTTTGCCAGTTAGATCGCTCGCGGGATATTGCCCACACGTAATCGGCACCTTCGTCCTCACCCGCGATGTCGATAACAATCAGCGCCTCGTCGCCGTTGAGCAAACTGCGCACTTGAGCAAGTGAGACGGCTTGCGGCTTCTGGAGCTCTACATATTTTGGAAATTCGACGGAGAGGCGGTTCCTGACCTGTCGCAGTTCATCGCGCACTTCCCTCACGCGATCATGGATTGCCCGTTCCGCGTGTCTGTCTCGCCTTGCTGGCTCCTTGGCGACTTCCGCAAGGTTGGCAGCCTCGAGTTTAGCCAGTTCGCCGCCAAGGTCTTGTTCCAAACGCACCAGCTTGGATAGCGCATC
>JAYZVT010000397.1:0-3263 GCA_036155355.1 Pseudomonadota bacterium | reverse complement strand
ATGAACATGTGCGGGCGCGGCGACAAGGACGTGTTCGCCGTCGCGGGCCATCTGGGCCTGGAGATGTAGGCCATGACCACGCGCATCGACGCCCGCTTCGCGGAACTGAAGAGGCAAGGTCGCAAGGCGCTGGTGACATTCACCACCGCCGGCGATCCCGACTACGAGACGTCGCTGGAGATCCTCAAGGGCCTGCCCGCGGCCGGCGCCGACGTGGTCGAACTGGGGATGCCCTTCTCAGATCCCATGGCCGACGGCCCCGCCATCCAGGCATCATCGCAGCGCGCGCTGAAAGCCGGGCAGACGATGAAGAAGACGCTGCAGATGGTGCGCGACTTCCGCAAGGCGGACGAGAACACGCCGCTTATGCTGATGGGCTACTACAACCCGATCTACGTGTTCCCCACCGACCGGTTTATCGCGGAAGCGAAGGACGCCGGCGTGGACGGTCTGATCGTTGTGGACGTGCCGCCCGAGGAAGACGAAGAAGTCTGCCTGCCCGCGGTCAAGGCGGGGCTGAACTTCATCCGGCTGGCGACGCCGACTACCGACGACCGCCGCCTCCCGGCCGTGCTCGCCAACACCTCGGGCTTCGTCTATTACGTCTCCATCGCCGGCATCACCGGAACAAAGGCCCCGGACGCCCGCGAGGTCCACGCCCAGGTGGCGCGCATCAAGGCGAAAACGAAGCTGCCGGTAGCGGTTGGCTTCGGCGTCTCGACGCCCGAGCAAGCATGCGCCATCGCCAAAGGCGCCGACGGCGTGGTCGTGGGCTCCGCCCTGGTCAAGCTGATCGCCGAAGGCAAGGGCGCGAAGGGCGTTCTGGGGCTTGTGTCGACGCTTTCGCAGGGTCTTAAGGCTGGCGGCAAGGCTGCCGTGAAATAGCCGCCGATTGCGCTATAATCGCCAGGGTCAACTACGAGGATTCGAGCCCGTGAACTGGATCAATAACGTCGTCCGCCCGAAAATCCAGCGCATCCTGCGCACGCGGGACGTGCCGGAGAATCTGTGGGTCAAGTGCCCCGAGAGCGGGCAGATGATCTATTACAAGGACCTGGAGGCCAACCAGTTCGTCGTCCCGGGCAGCGACTATCACATGCGCATGTCGGCGCCGGACCGGTTGAAGGCGCTGTTCGACGGCCGCGAGTTCGAGACGGTGGAGCTACCGGACGTGGCGCCCGACCCGCTGAAATTCCGTGACGAGAAACGCTACACCGACCGCATCAAGGACGCCCGCAGCAAGACCGGGATGCAGGACGCGGTGATGGTCGGCGCGGGCAAGCTCGACGGTCTTGAGGTGGTAGCGGCGGTCCAGGATTTCCGTTTCATGGGCGGCTCGCTTGGCACGGCAGCCGGAGAAGCCATCATCACGGGTATGCGCGAGGCAGTCCGGCGTGAGTGCCCATTCATCATGTTCGCGGCATCGGGCGGCGCACGGATGCAGGAAGGCATCCTGTCGCTGATGCAGATGCCGCGCACCACCGTTGCCGTGCAGGAGCTGCGCGAGGCGGGTCTGCCCTATGTCGTGGTTCTGACGCATCCGACGACGGGCGGCGTCACCGCCTCATATGCGATGCTGGGGGACGTGCATATCGCCGAGCCCGGCGCGCTGATCGGGTTTGCCGGGCCGCGCGTGATCGAACAGACAATTCGCGAAAAGTTGCCGGAAGGTTTCCAGAGATCGGAATACCTCCTCGACCACGGCATGGTGGACATGGTGGTTCACCGCCACAAGCTGCGCGACACGCTCTCGCGCATCTGCAGCATGCTGATGCAGAACATGCCGGCCATCGAGGAGACAGCCGGAGACGAGATTGCCTCCGATGTCGGTGACGCCGACATGGACGAAAGCGAGGCTTCCGTGACCATCGTCGGCAGCGAGACCGCGAATACGTCGGGTGAAACTTCCGCCGACGCGGAGCGCACGGCCTGACGGCGGACGCTCCGCCGCACCAGACCGCTACTTCCATGCCGCAGCCCCGGTCCAGCCGAGAGCCAAGCAGCGCCCTGCTCGAGCGCATGCACGCCCTCTACCCCAGCCTGATCGACCTGTCGCTCGGGCGCATCGAGCGTCTGCTCGACGCGCTCGGACGGCCGCAGGACAGGCTGCCGAGTGTCGTGCATGTGGCGGGCACAAACGGCAAGGGATCGCTGACCGCCTTCGTGCGGTCGATGGCGGAAGGCGCGGGCTGGCGCGCACATGTGTTCACGTCGCCGCATCTGGTGCGCTTCCACGAGCGCATCGCCCTGGCCGGGCCGGGCGGGGCGAAGCCGATCAGCGAAGAGGCGCTCTCCGAATTGCTGGCACGCGTTGAAAAGGCCAATGCGGGCGGTCCCATTACATTCTTCGAGATTACAACCGCGGCAGCGCTGCTCGCCTTTGCGGAGACGCCGGCGGAAACGGTGATACTCGAAACCGGTCTTGGCGGCCGGCTGGACGCGACCAATGTCGTCGCCCGTCCTGCCGTGACGGTCATTATGCCGGTCTCCATGGATCACATGAAACACCTTGGCGACACGCTCGCGGCTATCGCCGGTGAGAAGGCGGGCATCCTCAAGCCCGGCGTTCCCTGCGTGGTGGCGCGGCAGGAGCCCGAGGCTTTCGACGTCATCGCTGCGCGAGCGCGAGCTGTTGGTGCGCCGTTACTGGCGCAGGGCCGCGACTGGGACTGCTTCGAGCAGCATGGGCGACTGGTGTTCCAGACGGAGGACACGTTGCTCGATCTGCCGCTGCCCCGTCTTGTCGGCCGGCACCAGATCGGCAACGCGGGCGCGGCCATCGCGGCCGCGCGTGTCCTTCTGGGCAAGGACTGCAGCGAAGCCGCGTTGGCGCATGGCCTGACCCATGCGGAGTGGCCGGCGCGCATGCAGAAGCTGACCAATGGACCGCTCAATGCGCTGGTCCACCCCGATACCGAGATCTGGCTCGACGGTGGACACAATCCCGGCGCCGGCATCGTTCTCGCCAACACCATGGCCGAACTGGAAGAGCGCGCGCCGAGGCCGCTGCATCTGGTTACGGGCCTGCTGGAGCGCAAGGACGCCGACGGCTTCCTCAAGCCCTTCGCCGGGCTGGCCGAGTGGACAGGCACGGTAGCGGTGCCGGGATCGGAGGCAAGCTTCAGCGCCGAGGCGCTCGCCGCGATTGCACGCGGCGCAGGCTTGCCCGCCGAGGCGTGCAAGAACGTGGAGGACGCCATTGCCCGCAGCCGTGCGGTAGCGGGCCGCCCGGTGCGGCTGCTGATCTGCGGCTCACTCTACCT
>JAYZVT010000396.1:0-4321 GCA_036155355.1 Pseudomonadota bacterium | reverse complement strand
GACCAAGGTCCGCGTCCTCCCCGGATTCGAGCTGCACGTGGCAGCGTCCCTGGATGACCAGGTGAAAGCGCGCCGCCTGCCTGTGCTCGGGCACCGTGACCGCCCAGGGGGGCGAGTAGTCGGTGCGGAAATAGAACGTCCCCCGCAGCCGAATGGTCTCGAAGATGTCGCTCAGCAGGTCGCCCATTGCCGGTCGTCCAGGTTGACTGGCATCGAGGCATAATTCGCCCGGCTGCCGGGGGCAAGGCACGAAGGCTCGCGACCACGTCACGATCCGGCGATTTTCGCGCAAAAATCGGCGCGGACCGCGGCCCTGCGGGGCTGTTCGCAACACTTGGAATTATCCGGTTAGGACTGTGTTCACCGGCCCGGCGTATGACTGTTCGAGGACATTTCCCGGATGCGGACGCTGGAGGAGATTGCGGTGAGCGAGACGCGTATTTCCCTGGATTACAAGGCAGACATGGCGCGGGTGGCGGCCCTGCAAAGGCCGCCAAAGGTGGACAACATGCGCAACCTGCGTGCCGCTGCGCAGGCCGGACTGCGCGGGTTCCAGTTGTTCCGGGACCAGACCCGGCTCAATTTCGGCAAGGGCGGCCTGACGCCTGACGAATACTATTACTACCGCCTCTACGACAAGCAGTACTCCTTCGAGAACAAGCGGCAGTTCGCCGGCCTGCGCGCCCAGAGGCGTTTCCACTACCGTTGCAACGACGTCGCCTGGCACGCGATGACCAACGACAAGATGAATTTCTACAGCTTCATGCAGGCCCAGGGTTTCGCCGTGCCCAAGCTGCACGCCGTCTATTGCGAACAGATCCGCAGCTTCTCTGTGCCGACCTATCGCTCCATCAAGGCGCTGCGCGACTACCTGGTCAAGGACTGCCCGACGCCCTGCTTCATGAAGCCGGTGGAAGGCATGTACAGCATCGGCGCCTTCGACATTGCCAGCATCGACGACAAGGATGTCCACCTGCGCACCGGCGACATCATCGCGATGGACGAATTCCTCGACTACATCCACCAGTACGCCGCCTCCGGCTACGTGGTTCAGGAACGGCTTGAGCCGCACAAGACCCTGGCGAAGAATTTCGGACCCACTTTGGGCTGCGTGCGCGCCCTGGTTCTGCTGTCCGACGAGGCGCGCGTCGCCAGCGCCGTGTTCAAGGTTCCCTCCGGCAAGAACGTGGCCGATAACTACTGGCGCACGGGCAACATGCTCGGCGCCCTCGACGCCGACACCGGCGCATTTCTGCGCGTCGTATCGGGCACCGGCGCCGACCTCCAGGAGCATGACAAGCATCCCGTCACAGGCGCTGCATTCTCCGGTATGAAGCTCCCGGACTGGCGCGAGGTGCTCAAGCTGATGAGCGAAGCGCCGCGCTACTTCTCCGGCGTGAAGACGCAGTCATGGGACATCGCCCTGACCACCAGGGGACCTATCGCACTGGAGGTCAACTGGGGCGGTGACCTGAACCTGCACCAGATTTCCCATGGCAAAGGGATTCTCCAGGGCGAGTTCCTCGAGCATCTCAAGAAAGCTGGCGTGAAGATCTAGCTTCGGCGCGCTTACAACGGCCCCAGCGCCGCCAGCGCCACGACGGCCAGCATCGCCAGCGCCATGATGATGTTGATGATGAACTGCGTGCGCGGCGCGAGATCGAGCCGCCGGACCGTCACGCCGGCCGCGAACCAGCCCAAGTGTATCGGAAACCAGATCGCATTCATGATGCCAAGCTTGATTGCGGTCTCAACCGCCAGGCTCTCCGGCCAGAATGGAAAGCCGGTGAAAAACGCGGTGGCCACAGCATAGGCCTTGGGGTTGACGACCTGCAGCATGATGCCGGAGACGACGCCCGGCGCCTCGGGCGCGGCCCGGAACGCGATCTTGCTTCCCGAGAAGGCAATACGAAAGGCGAGATAGAGCAGGTAGAGCACCGACCAGCCGAAGAAGAAGGTCCGCAGCGCCGGGTTGGACAGCATCACGGCCGCCAGCCCCGAGATCACCGCCACCGCCACCAGGTTGGTACCGAGGAAGAGTCCGATGAAATACCGTACGCCCTTGCGGTAGCCATACGCCGATCCCACGCCCGCAGCCGAGAGAACGCCGGGTCCGGGAGTAATGAAAAGGAAGAAAGCGGCCAAGGCGAAAGTGAGCATCGAGCGTGTATAGAGAACGGCCTTGAAGCAATCAATCTGCTGCGGGCAAGTTGAGACTTTTGCCCACGCCAGAATTAACGCCAGCCTGCCGACGGCAATGCCGGCCGTCCACTTTCGACCGATATTGGATCGCGATGCCTCATTAATGGCCCGACAGTACCAGCGTCTTGATCGGCAGCAGCAGCGCCTGGATGCGAATCAGAATGGCATGCACGAGTCCCACCGCATCGATGAAGTGCAGATACATGAATTCGCCGAAGCCGACATCATCCGCAGCTAGCCGCTCGTGGTTGCTGGTATAGGCGTTGGCGATGCAATGGCTGCCCGGCGGGATGCCGTCGATGCCACCCTTGTAGATGGGCTCAAGGAATACCGTGATCGTCCCCGGACGCGCGGTCTGTGACGGATCGACCAGCTGGTCGCTCGCCCTCAACTGGCCGGCCGCGATGACGTCCTGCACATCCGTCACGACCAGCGGGATGATGGTGAGCGGCTTGCTGAGGCACAGCGCTTCGGCCGTCATGCCCTTCTTCATCACCTGCGCCTCGATCTGTCCGAAGCCGGCGACCAGCGCCCTCCGGCCCGCCTCCGACGGCACGAGGACGCCCGCCGGCCGCATCAGCGGATTGACAAGGTCCCCCTTGCGCAACGTGAACTGTTCAAGGCGCCCGTCGACGCCTGCATAGACCGTCATCTTGTCGAGTTCGACCTGGGCCTGGTTGCGGGCGGCCTCGACGCTCGCCTTCTGGGCCGGCAGCAGCGAGGAAAGCTTCGTGTCCACCGCCTCCTTGTTGGCGAGCGCTTTGGACAGCGCCCCCTGCCGTGAATCGACGATGTTCTGGAGCCGGTCTATCTCGCGCGTAGCCACCGTCCCTGGATTGCGTTCGTTCAGTGTTTTCTTAGTGTCGATTTCCTCCTGCGCCTGCTTCAGGGCGCTGCGGGTCTCCTGCACGCTGCCCTCAGCGGCCTTGGCATCGGCATTCGCTTGCAGCATCGATGCATCCACCTCGGCGATTTGCTTGACCGCCGTCTCGAGCGCCGCTTTCTGCTTGGAGCTGTCCAGCCGGAAGATCGGGTCACCCGCCTTCACTTCATCGCGCAGCTTCACGTAGACCTCATCCACGCGGCCGATTCCCTCCGGCACGATCGGCACGGTGCGGTAGTAGGTAACCGCGCTTGACGTCGAGGGATGGAAGTAGAAGATCGTGGTGATGAGCAGCACGGTCAGGATCAGGCAGCCGGTGATCCCCCAGCGCAGTTCGTACCACACGGAGAACAGGTTGATCTCCCGCCCGAAGCGCTTGCCCTGCTTGTACCGGCGATAGAGATAATCCGGAAAGATCGTGAATAGCGAGCACAGGAAGAGCTCAAGCATCGCCGGCCTCCTTCGTCTTCGCTGCGGGCGGGGGTGCTCCGGGCCTGGCGGCCTTGGGCTGGCGCCCCGCTCCTGGCTTCCCCTTCATCTCCTTGCTGTCGGCGATCCGGACGAGCGAATTCGCCATTGTCGTCAGCGGCGTGGCGAAATCCGGAATGGTCACGAAAGCGAGGATCAGCGCCGCGATCCAGTAGATGTGATTGTGCGTGAACAGGGCGATCAGTCCCAGCACGGCCACGACCTGGAATTGAACTTTCTGGCCCTTGTGAGCGATCTGTTCTGGCAGCGCATGCAGCCTGAAGTAGAACACCCCGATAGCCACGACGATCGCCAGGAGCATGATCAGAGAGATGACCATGAGCACGTCGGTCTCGCCCGGCGCCGTGATGAACGAGGGTAAATGATGCGGAGCGGCGGGATGAACAGCTGCAGACATCGAAGTTCTCCAATCCCCTGTGGCTCAACGCAATGCGCTGGCAATGGTCTGATCTATCCCGGTCCAGTTATCCCGGCAGACCCCTTTCCTTCAGCACGTCCTTGATCTCGGTGAGGATCAGCGGATCGTCGATGGTCGCGGGCATCTTGTACTGCTCCCCGTCGGCGATGCATCGCATGGTGCCGCGCAGGATCTTGCCCGAGCGCGTCTTGGGCAGCCGCTTGACCGCAACCGCCAGCTTGAAGGCGGCAACGGGGCCGATCTTGTCGCGCACCAGCTTGATCGCTTCCTTCTCGATTTCCGCGGGATCGCGGTCCACGCCCGCCTTGAGCACGAAAAACCCGGCCGGT
>JAYZVT010000395.1:0-4949 GCA_036155355.1 Pseudomonadota bacterium | reverse complement strand
AGCCATTTTGTGCTGAAGCCTTCTTCGCGCAGACGCGGAAGATCGCACGCATCAGGACCAGGCTCCTGCAATAGATGTGCGCCGAGACTTGGCAACATCGCGGGATGAAGTGACGTGAGGGGTCCTGTGAAAAGACATGGCGGCTCAGGACTGCTCAACCATAGTTCCGCCATCGCCTGGACTATCCTGGCGCTTTCTGTCGTGGTGACGATCGCCGCATCGCTTTTCTCCCACCATTCGGTGCAGCAGGCCGCGCTGACCCGCTTCGACGCCAAGACCGACGACATCAAGGCCTCGATCAGGCGGCGCATCGTCAGCCAGAAAGTGGCGCTGTGGGGCGGTGTCGGACTGTTCGAGGCGCTTGGAGAGGTCAGCCGCGCGCAATGGCGTGACTATGCGGAAACCCTCAAGTTCGACCGCAATCTTCCCGGACTACAGGGATTCGGTTACGCGGAGATGATCGCACCAGGCGAGCTGTCCTCTCACACTGCTCGAATCAGGGCGGAAGGTTTCGCCGATTACCGCGTCTATCCCGGAGGCAGTCGGGATATTTATTCCTCGATCATTTTCCTTGAGCCATTCAGGGGCCGTAACCTGCGCGCCTTCGGCTACGACATGTTCTCCGAGCCAACGCGACGCACGGCGATGGAATTTGCGCGCGACACCGGCACGCCCGGCATGTCGGGCATGGTGACGCTGGTGCAGGAAACCGACCGAGACGTGCAGCATGGATTCCTGGTCTATCTGCCGGTATATCGCCGGGGACTGCCGCGCGAAACGATCGCCGAGCGCCGCGCGGCGCTGCAGGGATTTATCTACAGTCCTTACCGTATTGGCGACCTGATGGAGGGCATTCTCGGCAAGGAGGATGCGGGCATACATTTCCACATTTATGACGGTGGCGAGACGTCGCCAGCAAAGCTGATGTATGACAGCAGCCGCAACGTTCTCTCACTGGAGAGCACCGAAGCGCAGTTCACCAAGACCTCGACGCTCTGGCACGGCGACCATGCCTGGACGCTGGAGTTCCGCTCGCGCCCCGGCTTCGTCGCGTCGAGCGAAGAGAACCAGCCTATAGTGATCGCCGCCGCCGGCCTGCTCATCGACGCGCTGCTGTTTCTGACAATCTCCTCGCTCGGCAGCCAACGACGGCGAGCCCTGGAGATGGCCGAGGCAATGACCAAGGAACTCCGCATGGCCAAGGCGGAGGCCGAGAAACTGGCTCAGCAGGAGTCGCATCACCGCCGCAAGGAAGCCGAGGCCCGCCGCAGGCTGCAGACGGCGAATGAGGGCCTCAAGCAATTCACATCAGCGGTGGCCCACGATCTGCGCGCACCTCTGAAGCGGATTGAGTCCTTCGTCTCCATCCTGCAGGAGGAGTATGCCGGAAAGATGGATGGGGACGGACGCGACATCCTGCAGCGCATCGAGCGCGGTTCGTCGCGCATGACTCAGTTGCTTGAGTCACTGCACAACTATGCCAGGCTCTCGCGTGTTTCCATCACCGGCAAGGTGGCCAATGTCGCGCAGACGGCTCGCCATGCCGCGGACAGCCTGGCAGCAGGCATGGAGGGCGCCGCGATCACTTACGCCATCGAGGACAGCTTGCATGTGCGCGGCGACCGGCTGCTGCTTCAGCAGGTGCTGCAGAACCTGATCGCCAACTCGGTGAAGTTTCGAGGCACGATGCCGCCGGCAATTGTGGTCGCGGCGGAGCGGATGGACGGAAGCCGGGTGCGGATATCTGTTAGCGATAATGGCATCGGGATCGAATCCAGATATGCCCGCAAGGTGTTCGAAATGTTCGCACGGCTTCACAGCGACGACGAATATCCCGGAACCGGCATCGGGCTGGCCGTCTGCAAGAAAATCGTATCTGACCACGGCGGCGAAATATTCGTGGACACCACGTATACCGGGGGCACACGCATCGTCATCCTGCTCGACGAAATGGTGAGCCGCAGCGCCGCGGACAGAGCTGTCGCCGCCTAGATCGGGCGGGCGCGATCTACTGCTTCGCGGAACAGTTGCTGACACTCAGCGCGCGAAACGCGCCACTGGATTCGACCGCAAATCCGGGCTTAAATGCCTCGAATGCCGCAGATTTCTGCGGAATTATCAAGAGTTTGCAGCGAAATGCAGGATTTTGGAGACGCTTTTACCCTCGCCTTCCGGCTGGTGCTGTCCATGGACAAGGACCTGCTGGAGATCATCGGGCTATCGCTCAAGGTGAGCCTGACAGCCATGGCTGTCTCCTGCCTGCTCGGCCTGCCGCTCGGCGCGGCGCTCGGCATGAGCCGGTTCAGGGGCCGCAGCGCAGCGATCATCCTGGTCAATGCGCTGATGGGCCTGCCGCCGGTGGTGGTGGGGCTTTGCGTCTATCTGCTGCTGTCGCGTGCCGGCCCGCTCGGCTGGATGGCGCTGCTCTACACGCCGACCGCCATGATCGTCGCCCAGACCATCCTGATCACGCCGATCATCGCGGCGCTGTCGCGCCAGGTGATCGAGGACCTTCACAACGAATATGCCGAGACATTCCGCTCCTTGTGCGTACCCCCGTCGAAAGCGGTGACGGCGCTGCTGTGGGATGCGCGTTACAGCCTGCTGACCGTGGCGCTGGCCGGTTTCGGCCGGGCGGTTGCGGAAGTCGGTGCTGTCATTATCGTCGGCGGCAACATTGATCATCTCACACGGGTGATGACCACGGCGATCGCGCTGGAGACTTCAAAGGGCGACCTCGCGCTGGCGCTGGCGCTCGGAATCGTGCTGCTGACCATCGCGCTGTCGGTAAATGCCGCCGTCATGGGTTTGAGGATGACCGCGGCGCGATGGGCCTATGCCTGAACGCATCACTGCCTTTCGTTTCGCCGCTGCACTGCTTTATCTGCTTTTCTGCATCGGAATTGCCAATGCGCAAGTCGTCACCGATTCCGCCAGCCGTACCGTCGAGATCCCGGACAAGGTCGCGCGTGTCTACGCATCGGGGCCGCCCGCCTCGGTTCTTCTTTACGCGGTAGCGCCTGATGCGCTGATCGGATGGCCGCGCGCGCTCAGGCCCGACGAGCTTCCCTATGTGGCCGAGCCCTACCGCGCGCTTCCCGAGGTGGGCCGCCTGACCGGCCGTGGCGGTACGGCCAACCTGGAAGTGGTGATCCGGGAAAAGCCTGACCTGATCGTGGATTTCGGCTCCGTGCGCGAGACATTTATATCGCTCGCCGACACGGTGCAGAAGCAGACCGGCATTCCCTATGTCCTGATTGACGGGCGCTTCGAGGCGACGCCGGCGGCGCTGCGCCTGCTCGGCAAGGCGCTCGGGCGCGAGGACCTGGCCGAGAGGCAGGCCCGCTACGCCGAGGCGCTGTTCGCCGGCCTCGAGGCCGGGCTGAGGCAAGTCCCTGATGACAGGCGGCCACGTGTCTACTTGGCGCGCAATGCCGACGGACTGGAGAGCGGTTCCATCGGGTCGATCAACACCGAAATCATCGAGCGTGCGGGCGGGCGCAATGTTGTGGGCGAAATACCCGGCCGCCGGGGCCTCGTACAGATGACGATGGAGAAGATCCTCGCCGCAGACCCTGAGGTCATCATCACCTGGGACCGCAACTTCTACCAGTCGGTGTGGAAGGACCCGTTGTGGGCCAACGTGGCGGCGGTAAGAGCGAAACGGGTCTATCTCAGCCCGACGGCGCCCTTCGGATGGATCGACCGTCCGCCGTCGCTGAACCGGCTGATGGGCCTGAAATGGCTGTCGGGCGTTTTCCACCCCGACCGCTTCGCCTTCGACCTCGCGGCGGAAACGCGGTCCTTCTATGATCTCTTCTATCACGTGAAACTGGGCGACGCTGAGCTGGAGCGGCTGCTGAAATGGACGCGCGGAACACCGCCCTGAGCCACAGGCGTGACGCCGCGGCCCTGCCGCTGATCGCGACGCTGGCGCTGCTGGTGGTGGCGCTGGCCTTCACCGCTGCTACCATCGGCGCCTATCCGATCGCCTATGGCGAGCTGTTTGCGCAACTGACGGGTGCGCGCGAGGCGGGGGATCCGGCCGCCGCCACCGTGCTGTTCCAGGTGCGCCTGCCGCGCATCGCCGCCGCGCTCCTCGTCGGCGCGGCTCTGGCGGGCGCAGGAGCGGTCTATCAGGGCCTTTTCCGCAATCCGCTCGTTTCACCCGACATCCTTGGCGTCTCAACCGGAGCGGGTCTGGGGGCAGTGCTCGGCATCTTCCTGTCACTGCCGCTCGCCTTCATCCAGATCTTCGCCTTCGCCGGCGGCATCGCCACGGTGGCGCTGGTCTATGCGATCGCCGCCGGCGTGCGGGGGCGCGAGCCGGTGCTGGTGCTGGTGCTGGCGGGGGTCGTCGTCGGCTCGCTGGCGGGCGCGGCGATCTCGCTGTTGAAGGTTCTGGCCGATCCCTACGACCAGCTTCCAGCGATAACCTTCTGGCTGCTAGGCAGCCTAGCCTCGACGCGCGTGGAAGACGTGCTCGGCGTCCTGCCCGCCGTCGCCATCGGGCTGGTGCCTCTGGTGCTGCTGCGCTGGCGCATCAACGTGCTGTCGCTGGGCGACGAGGAGGCACGCTCCCTAGGTGTCGAGGCGGGCCGGGTGCGCCTCGTCGTGATCGGTGCGGCGACGCTGATGACGGCGAGCGTCGTCGCCATCTCCGGCGTCATCGGCTGGGTGGGGCTGGTGATGCCGCACATCGCCCGGATGCTGGTCGGGCCCAATTTCGACCGGCTGCTGCCGACGGCCATGCTGCTGGGCGCGGGCTACCTGCTGCTCGTGGACACGCTCGCGCGCACCATGGCGCAGGTGGAGACGCCGCTCGGCATCCTCACCGCGATCATCGGTGCACCCTTCTTCCTCTGGCTGCTGGCGCGCGGCCGGGATGGCTGGACATGAGCGTGCCGGTGCTGGAGGCGCGGCGGCTGGGCATCGGCTATCCAGGCCAC
>JAYZVT010000394.1:0-3128 GCA_036155355.1 Pseudomonadota bacterium | reverse complement strand
ATGTCCTTCGTCGAGGATCTGCCTCACGCCGAGATTGCGGCGCGCCTCGGCGTGCCGCTCGGCACCGTCAAGTCACGGATACGCCTCGCCTATGCGCGGCTGCAGGAGAAACTGGAGACGATCAGATGAGCGCAACCCATCATCCCGATGACGCAACCCTGCTGTCCTATGCCGCCGGCACACTGGACGAAGCCTTCGTGCTGCTGGTTGCATCGCATCTCGCCGGCTGCGCGGAATGCCATGCCCGGGTCCGGCTGGCCGAGAATGTTGGTGGTTCCCTGCTCGAGCAGGCCGAAACCGTGGCCTTGAGCGCTGGCGCGCTCGATCGCGCCTTCGCGCGCATTGAACTGGCGCCGGAGCGTCTTCCGATCGCTGCTCCTGTCGCTTCGGCAGAACTGCCAGTTCCGCTGGCCAGCAAGCTTGGCGCTGGCCTAGACAGCATTGCCTGGCGCGTGGTCGCGCCTGGCGTGCGCATGCACAGTGTCCCCTTGTCGGCCGGCACTCGCGGTGCGCTGCATCTGCTGCGCATCGACGCCGGCAAGCACGTGCCCGAACATGGACATGGCGGCATGGAACTGACGCTGGTGCTGCGCGGTTCCTACAGCGACGCCTTTGGCCGATTCCGGCCGGGAGACGTCGCCGATCTGGACCCGGACGCCGAGCATTGCCCTGTCGTCGATCCGGACGGAGAATGTATCTGCGCCGTGGCGACCGAAGCCCCCACCCGGTTTCGCGGGGTCTTCAGTCGCTTGCTCCAGCCTCTTGTCGGAATCTGACATATGCCGCAATCCCTGCCCTGGTCGTCGGTCTGGATAACCGGCGCCAGTTCGGGAATTGGTTTGGAGTTGGCCCGCCAGATGGACGGTCGGGGGCCCGCCATTGCCATTTCCGCGCGTTCAAGAGGCGAACTAAAAGCTGAGGCCGGAAAGGGCGCGAGTATCAGCGCACATCCTCTCGACGTGACCGATGCCAAGGCAGTGAAGAAAGCCGTCGGGGATATCTGGAAACTGCACGGCGGCATCGATCTCGCCGTGCTCGGTGCCGGTGTCTTCAAGATTGTGTCGCCAGACAACTTTGACCTGGACGATTTCCGCCGCAGCATCGATGTGAATTATTTGGGCGTGGTCAACTGCGTAGCCGCCCTGATCCCGCACATGAAGAAACGCGGAAGCGGACATATCGCCATCATTGCTTCTGTGGCAGGTTATCGCGGCCTGCCCAAGTCCATGGCCTATGGTCCGACGAAGGCGGCGCTCATCAATTTTGCCGAAGGTCTGCGCGCTGAACTGGAGCCTCTTGGCATCCGGGTGACGGTTATCAATCCGGGATTCGTCGATACGCCCATGACCGAGCACAATGACTTCCCCATGCCCTTGCTCGTTCCGGTGGAGAAGGCAGCCCGCACGATTTTGAAGGGACTCGTCGCGGGAAAGTACGAGATCGTCTTTCCGCAGCCCTTTGCATTCGTCATGAAGCTGCTGCGGCGCATGCCGAACGCGTTGTTCTTTTTCATCGTGCGCAACATCGTGATGCGCAACAAGGGCAGCTAGGAATCCGGACCGATCCGCTTCATGCACAATACCAGCTCGGCGACCCGAATGCCGAACTTTCGCATAACCGCCACATTGATGGCCGCCCCCTCGTCCAGGAAATGGATGCGGTCGTCGAAGCGAAGCGCTATCAGCCGGCCGCCGATCTTGACGCGGAACACATATCTCGTATGGACGTCTCCCCGATTCACCTCACCTCGCGCCCTGCCGACAGTCTCCGGGCATACCGCTTCAAAATGGGTGTCATCAGTAAAGCGCAGCGTCCAGGAACGCTGCTGCAGCTCTCCATTGTCGAAATGAAATTCTTCCCGCAGGACATAGACGTCGCCGACCCAGCTGCCCATCATCTCAACGGCGAAACTGCGCCGCTTTCGTCCGAAGCGGTCGCGTATCACCCCGCGTCCGCGAACCGGCACGCGGAAATAGTCGGTTAGGATATTGTCGGCGTGCAGCAGTTGGTCGTTTGGCACCCTGTCGAGCATGTGCCTGCGCCTCACGCCGGCTTTTCAAAGCGGAACAGGGACACGTCGATACATCCCGCCGCGAAGCCCGCCTCGCAATAGGCAAGGTAGTAGTCCCAGCGCCGCCGGAACGACTCGTCGAATCCCAGCCGCTCTATGCACGGCCAGTTGGCGTGAAACCGCTGCCGCCACTCCGCGAGCGTGCGGGCGTAGCAATTTCCGAAGCCCGTCGCCCGCGACAGCCGCAGCCCGGCTCGCGCGCCCTGCGCCGCCAGTACGGCCTTGGTCGGCAGCATCCCGCCGGGAAATATGTATCTCTGGATAAAGTCGGTCTTTCGCCGGTAGCGATCGAACTGCGCATCGTCGATGGTGATTGCCTGGATCACCGCCGCGCCGCCCGGCTTCAACCGGTCATGCAGCATCCTGAAATAGACCGGCCAGCTCTCCTCCCCTACCGCCTCGATCATTTCAATGGAGACGACGCGGTCATATGTCCCGCTTACGTCGCGATAGTCCTCGAGTCTGAGAGCGCAGCGGTCCGATACGCCCGCCGCGTTGGCGAGCGAGCGTGCATGGGTCAGCTGCTCCCTGGACAAGGTGATGGCCGAAACCTGCGCGCCCTTGTCCCTTGCTGCCTGCAAGGCGAAACCGCCCCAGCCGCAGCCCACCTCAAGGACCGAATGTCCGGACTTCAGGTCAAGCATGTCGTCGAGCAGCCGGTATTTCGCCGCCTGCGCCTCTTCGAGGGAGCGCGCGCCCGCGGCGAAATAGCCGCTGGAATAGGTCATGCTCTCGTCCAGCCACAGCCGATAGAAGCTGTTGCCCAGGTCGTAGTGCTCCGCGATGTTGCGGCGGCTGCCCGCCCGGCTGTTGCGGCGGCGCAAATGCGCGATGCGGTCCGCCGCCCGCACCCGGAACAGGCCGCGGCCCGCGCTGGAGAAAGACCGCCTGTTTCGCAAGAAGAAGCGGAACAGTCCGACCAGATCGTCGCAATCGATCTCGCCTCCGAGATAGGATTCCGCGAAGCCGAGCGAGCCCCTCCGGATGGATCGCGCTACCACTTTGTAGCTGTGCAGCTTGAGGCGAGGCTCCGGATACGTCCCCGCCCGGCCGAATC
>JAYZVT010000393.1:0-5250 GCA_036155355.1 Pseudomonadota bacterium | reverse complement strand
CAACAACACCATCACCGTGAACAACACGGTCATTCCGGGCCTCGTGACCCGCCGCGCCAAGACCACGGTCGAGCTGCGTGACGGCCAGAGCTTCGCCATCGCCGGCCTGCTGCAGGCCAATACTTCGCGCAACAACCGCCAGCTTCCCTGGATTGGCCAGGTGCCGGTGCTGGGCACGCTGTTCCGCAGCGCGTCCTTCGAGAAACGCGAGACCGACCTGGTCATCATCGTCACGCCGCGCCTTGTGAAGCCCGCCGTGCCGGGCCAGGAACTGCGTACACCGCTCGATCACCCGGTCGCCGGCAATGACGTGGACCAGTTCCTCAAGGGCAAGCTTGAGCGCTGGGCGCCGAAGGTGAAGCCCGCCTGGGCGGAAGACCCGCAGATGCCCGAGGGTCACATGCTGACCGTGGGCACCGGTGGAACGCCCGTGTTCAAGAGCCAGACCACCTACAAGGGCATGTTCGGCCACAAGGGCGGCCTGTTCGGCCGCGACGTCACCGGTTCCATTGGCAAGTCCACCGAACCGGCCGTTCCGGCGGCTCCGGCAGCGCTGGACGCGCCCGAGCCTGCGGTCCAGCCGCGCAAGGCTTCAGTCGAATTGTACAAGGGGGAGGGCGCCTGATGTTCCGCAACCGCTTTCTGGCAACGGCGCTAGTCGCCGTCTGCATGACGCTCCCGGCCGTTCTGCTGGCCGGTTGCCGTGAGAACACCTACCTGAACCGCCGCGACACGGCGAGCTTCTCCTCGGGTGATGCAAAGGCGGCCAATGCCGCCATCCAGACCATCGACCCCTGGCCTGCCTATGCCAAGGACACGCGCCTGAAGCACAACGGCGCACGCATCGAGGTCGGCATGGAACGCTACAAGCAGAACAAGAGCATCGAGCCCAAGGGCCTCGCGACCAGCAAGCTCTCGGCAGAGAGCGTTGGCACCTCTGGCGAAGGGCAGGACGGCTCGCAATAGGACCAGAGATATCATGAGTTCGTCCGAAAGCGCCGTAGAGCGAACGGACCAGGAGATAGCAGGCGCAAACAGAACTGTTCCGGAAGACGACCACAGATCCTGACGCACCGGCGCGCGTCGCCCTGATTACGGGCGACGCCGTCTTTGCGCGCGGCATCGGCGATGCCTTCGGCAAGGCCGGCAGGTTCGACTTCCAGGCGGTGCAGGGGCCGCTCTCGCGGATCGACGACAAGCGTATTCGCGGCATCGCCGCCTCCGTGCTTCTCGTGGAAATGGACCCGCACGACCAGCAGTCCATGGCGGCGCTGGAGCGGCTTGTTCACGGGGTGGCATCGCGCATGCCGGTGATCGTTATCACAGCGGCGCTCGCGGCGGAGACCGTGCGCGGCCTGCTGCGCATGCAGGTCGCCGACTGGGTGCCGAAATCCAGCACCGTGAATGATCTGATCCAGGCTTGCGAACGTGCCTTGCTGCCCGAGAATGCGGCCAAGCGCGGCACCGACGCGGCATTCTACTCCTTCATGCCTGCTGGCGGTGGCGTGGGGAATACTACGCTGGCCATCCAGACGGCATTCCTGCTGGCACGCAAATGGCAGCAGTATCAGTCAACCTGCATCATCGACATGGACTTCCAGTCGGGTGCGATCGCCGACTACCTCGACCTGGAGCCCAATCTCCAGATCGAGGAGATCGTGTCCAGTCCCGAGCGCCTCGACGAGCAGATGCTTGAGGTCATGCTTTCGCGCCACAAGTCGGGCATCGCTGCCCTCGCCACGCGAAACTCGCTGCGCGAGTATGACAGCGCCTGCGGCCCGCTGGTGGGACAGATGCTTGACATGGCCTCCGCGAAGTTTGACCAGGTGGTTATTGACCTGCCGAGGGTATGGCTACCCTGGACCGAGGCGGTCATGCGCGGCAGCGACAAGGTTTTCATCGTCACCGAGATGACCGTTCCTGGTTTGCGCCAGGCCAGGCGGCTCATTGATGCGGTCAAGTCCCGTTGCGGCGACGAAGTGCGCGCGAGCGTGCTTGTAAACCGCTACCGGAAGTCCCTGCTCGGCGGGGTAAATTCCCTGCGCCAGAAGGACGCCGAGGCCATGCTTGGTCCGCGCCTCGGCGGGTTCATTGCCGAGGACTACCGCCTCGTGCGCGAAGCCATTGACCGGGGCGTGCCCCTGTCCGACATCCGCAAGGGCAATGCAGTGGAAAAAGACCTGTCAGCGGCGCTCTTTACCGAGCCGGTCGAGGCCTGACAGGGCCCGCGGCCGCGCCCTTTTCTTAAAATTTGACCGATTGGATTTCCGGAATATTCGGTCCCCATCCGTAAACTCTACCCTGAAGTCGTAACTCTTTCCGGGCCATTGTCCGGGAGCAGGGGTATCCAGTGGCGGGGCGGTTTTCAGCATTGAAAGCGCTTGCGGGCGCAGCGAAGCCCGCGCAGGCGGAAAAGGACGCTTCCGCGCCAGGTCCCGCCGCGGCGAAGGCGGCTGCCGAAGCGCCCGCGGCCAAGCCGGCGCCGGCAGCGACACCGCCATCCGCTGACGCCAGCGACGAGCAGAAGGCGCTCAAGGCGCGCCTCCTCGACGCCAAGGTTCACCTGCATCGCCGCCTGATCGAGGAGATCAATCTCTCTGCGATCGAAAAGGCGCCGACCGGAGAGTTGCGCAAGCAGGTCGTCCAGTTTGTCTCCGAATATGTGCTGACCGAGCGACTGCCGCTGAATACACGCGAGCTGGACCGTTTCGTCACCGAACTGATGGACGAGATGACCGGCCTCGGACCGCTCGAGCCGCTGCTCGACGACCAGACGGTGAGCGACATCCTTGTCAACACCCATGAGCAGGTCTACGTCGAGCGTTTCGGCCAGCTTGAGCTGACGCCTGTGCGCTTCAAGGACGAGGCGCATCTTCTCCGCATCCTCAACAAGGTCGTTTCCGCCGTCGGACGCCGCGTCGATGAGTCGAGCCCGATGGTGGACGCGCGCCTTGCCGACGGCAGCCGCGTCAACGCCATCATCCGTCCGCTTGCCGTGGACGGCCCGCTCATCTCCATCCGCAAATTCTCCAAACGGCCGTATGTCATGGAGAAGCTGGTCGAGATCGGCAGCTTGCGTCCCCAGATCGCGGAAGTGCTGAGCGCCGCTGTTGCCTGCCGTATGTCGCTGATCGTGTCGGGCGGCACAGGTTCCGGCAAGACCACCATGCTCAATGCGTTGTCCACGCGCATTTCGCCCAAGGAGCGTCTTGTCACCATCGAGGACGCCGCCGAACTCCAGTTGCAGCAGCCCCATGTCGGACGTCTTGAGACGCGTCCTCCCAATATCGAGGGCAAGGGCGAGGTCCGCCAGCGCGACCTGGTGAAGAACGCGCTGCGCATGCGCCCCGACCGCGTCATCCTCGGCGAGGTGCGCGGCGAGGAAGCCTTCGACATGCTTCAGGCCATGAACACGGGCCATGAGGGGTCCATGGCGACGATCCACGCCAACAATCCCCGCGACGCGCTCACGCGCCTTGAGAACATGGTCGGCATGG
Source organism: Pseudomonadota bacterium (assembly GCA_036155355.1). GTDB lineage: Bacteria > Pseudomonadota > Alphaproteobacteria > Rhizobiales > Methyloligellaceae > JAYZVT01. Next base: position 1,753 of record JAYZVT010000393.1, on the reverse strand, counting down.
CCGGCCTCAACATGAGCGAGGCCAGCATCCGTCACCAGATTGCCGCCGCCGTGCGCCTGATCGTGCAGCTTCAGCGCCTGTCCGACGGCACGCGCCGCCTGACCAGCGTCAGCGAGATCACCGGCATGGAGGGCGAAGTTGTCCAGATGCAGGAGATCTTCAAATTCGTCCGCGTGCGCACGGAAGCCGACGGCACCATTGTCGGCGAGTTCCGCGCAACCGGCGTCCGGCCAAAATTCCTGAATGAAATCAAGGCTTTCGGGGTTGAGCTTCCGGGCGAATTCTTCGAGCCGGGGAGGCCACTTTGATCCCCGCCATTCCCCAGGACATGTATCCCCAGATCATCCTGGGCCTAATCGGCATCGCCGGCTTCCTCCTCGTCGAGGCGCTTTGCCTGTCGATCGCCAACCGGGCCTCCTATGTCCGCAAGGTCAATGCGCGGCTGCAGGTCGCCTCCAAGGTGGATGACCGCCAGGAACTCCTTGTGCAACTCCGCCGCAACCGTAGTCTCGGAGCGGACGGGCGCTTTTCGCTGCCCGTCATCTGGTTCAATCGCTTGCTGCTGCAGTCGGGCGCCGGCATCGGCGTTTGGCGCATGGCCGTCTATGTGCTGGTCTTCGCCGCGATTGCCTATGCCGCCGTTTACAGGCTCGACCCTGATCCTCTGGTCGCCGGTCCGGCCGCTCTGCTGGCGTCGCTGCTCGTTCCGACCGCGGTGCTCAAATTTATGTGCGGCCGACGGCGCTCGAAATTCGAAGCGCAGCTCCCTGATGCCGTCGATGTGGTCGTCCGCAGCCTGCGAGCCGGACATCCCCTTCCCGTTGCGATCGCCATGGTCGGACGAGAGATGCCGGACCCCATCGGCAGCGAGTTCGGCATCACCGCCGACGAACTGACCTATGGTCTCGACCTGGAGACCGCGATGAACAACATGAGCGCACGCGTGGGCCAGGACGACTTCAACCTCGTCGTCGTCGCCGTGTCGATCCAGTCGAAGTCGGGCGGAAATCTTAGCGAGGTGCTCGGCAACCTGTCCCGTGTCCTGCGCGCCCGCTTCAAGATGCGCCGCCGGGTCAAGGCCCTGTCCGCTGAAGGACGCTTCTCGGCGCTGGCCCTGAGCGCGCTGCCATTCGGTGTGCTTGGCGCGCTCATGGGAATAGCGCCTGACTACTACTCAAGCGTCGCCCATGTGCCGATCGTCAAGACGGTGCTCGGCTGCGCTCTCGGCTTCATGGCGGTAGGCAACGTCATTATGTACCGCATGGTCAACTTCAAGCTGTAACAGGGCGCGTCATGTCATTCCTCGCAAGCGCCGACATGCTCCGGGACAACCTGCCCCTGTTGTTCGCCCTGTGCCTGTTCGGCGTGGTCGCGATCGTTACCTTCCGAATAGCACTGGTAGTGCAGGGGCGCGAGGAGATCCGCCGGCGCGCCCTGGCGCTGGACGGCTCGGGCCGGGATCCCATGAAGGACCGCCGCTCCCTCAGCCATCAGCGGCTGGCGCGGACAAGCCGGCTGCTGGAATCCGTGGGCGCGAACTTCGCGCCGAGCGACAAGCAGTCCCTATCGATCATTCGCGGACGGCTGACCCAGGCGGGATACTTTCATCCATCCGCCATGCTGATCTATTTTGCCAGCCGCATCGTGCTGGCGCTGCTGCTGCCATTCGGTCTTTTCGTCGCTTCTTCCGTCTTTGGCCTGCGCCTCGATGGCTCCAAGCTGATGATGTACATGGTTCTCGCCGGCGGCGCTG
>JAYZVT010000392.1:0-7647 GCA_036155355.1 Pseudomonadota bacterium | reverse complement strand
CATGGGTCAGCTGAGGCTGTGGCTCCCCGTTGGCGTGGTCCTGAGCGGCGGCATAGACTGGAGCGTCTTCGCCGCCAACGCCGCTGAAATCGGCGCGGTCTGCGGCGTTACCGCCGTCTCGCTGCTGCTCGACGTCTCCAGCCTTGAGGTCGCGCGCCAGAAATCCGCCGACCTTGACGCCGAGTTGCGCTCCAACGGTATCGCCAATGTAGTCGCGGGCTTCATCGGCGGTGTCGCCGGGAACCTGTCGCTGAACGGCAGCATTCTCATCAAGGAAGCCGGCGCCGCCTCCCGGCTGAGCGGTGTTTGCGCCGCTCTCACCACCACGGGCGTGCTGATGTCGGGCATCGACCTGGCAGGCCTCATCCCGACTCCGATCCTTGGCGGATTGCTGACCTATCTGGGCATTGTCATCCTTGGCGAAGCCATCATCCGCGCCCCGGCCCGCCGCTCCTACACCGACCTTGCCCTGGCCGGCGCCATCATGGCGGTCATTGTCTATTCGGGTTACCTGATGGGCGTTCTGCTCGGCGTCGTCGGCGCCTGTCTGCTGTTCGCCTTCAGCTATTCGCGTATCGGCGTGGTCAGCCGCCACCTGACGCGGAAAAACTGCGCCAGCAACGTGGAGCGGGGCCCCGAGCAGGCGAAGCTGCTCGGCGAGCACGGCGAGCGCATCCACGTCTTCTGGCTGTCGGGATTCATATTCTTCGGCTCGTCGAACGGACTGTTCGAGTATGTGCGCCGCTGCATGGATACCCGGAGCAGCCGCGACACCTGCTACATGGTGCTCGATTTTGCATCCGTGCCCGGTCTCGACACGTCCGCGGTGCTGAGCCTGGTCAAGCTGCGCAACTATTGCGACGAGCGGGGAGGGGTTCTCGTCTTTTCGGGACTTTCGGACGCGACGCAGAAAGCCTTCGAGGCGGCGGGATTTTTCAATCCCAAGTCGCCGCACCGGCTGTTCCCCCACCGAAACGACGCGCTCGAGTGGAGCGAGAGCCAGTTGCTGGCCGATTTCGAAGTAGCGAGGCGGAGCGACGAGTCCCTGGAATCCTGGATGGGCAGGGAGCTTGGCAGCGCCGACATCCAGAAAGTCGCCTCCTATTTCCAGCGGCTCGAAATCGGGGCCAATGACGAACTGTACAAGCAGGGAGCGGCCTCGGACTCCATCGACCTGCTGGCTTCGGGCTGCGTGGCCATCACCATCAAGCTGGATAATGGCCGTGCCCTGCGCCTGAGGCGCATGGAAGCGCGTACCGTCGTCGGCGAGATGGGCTTCTATCGTGACGTGCCACGCGGTGCCTTCGTCATCGCCACCGAACCCTCCATCGTCTACCGGCTGACGCGCGAAGCGTTCGCCCGGATGCAAAAGGAGGATCCCGCCGCGGCCTCGGCGTTCCATCGCTTCATTGTCAGGGTACTGGCCGACCGCCTGGAGTTCGCCAACCGCGAGATCGCGGCGCTGCTGTAGCGCCGGCTAGGCGTGCCGGATGAGGATGGCGACGATCGCGAGATAGGTCAGGTAGTGGGCCATCTGGTCCACGCCCATGAGCATCCAGAACCCTGCTGTCTGCGGCGTGTAGCCGTTCAGCCTGACTCCTCGCTCCTTCAGCCAGTCCACATGATAGTGGACGACGAATTCGCCGATGAGGATCAGGACGCCCTTCAGCATGGCGGTGGGCAGGATGAGGAAGACCGGTATCGTCAGCGCCATGTGAATGCCGGAATGCAGGATGCCTCCGGGATGTCCATAGATGCCCTTGTTCAGATACTGGTAGGGCGTCTGCAGGAAGAAATCGGCGACGGTGTGCTTGAGAACCAGATAGCCGATAGCGAGGAGGACTGCGGTCGTCGGATCGGATGCCACTGGCGTCGTCTTCCCTGATTCGCCGGAACGTCCGGCGTTGCCTTTTATCTCAGAAGCCTGGCCGCCACCTTGGCCAAGACGTCCGTTTCCGGTCGCTTCGAGGGAGTCTGTGGCGCCTGGAGAGTCCGTAACCGCAGCCGATTGCTGGCCCGCCCCCCGGCGTTTTGGCCCCCTTCCAACCCTGTGGAATTACCCCACGTCCCCTTACATGGCGAGACCGGGGCGGTTTGAAAAGGGGTTTGTGGCGCGGCATGGCGGCCCATCCTGTACGCGGGCCGATTGCATCTGGATTACAAGGGCTTGAGCTGTGAAAAATGTGAACGCCAGGGGCCTGATGGGCCCCTGGCGTCACGTACGGATCGGCGGGTTCTTGCGGGAGGCTAGAACCGGAACCCGCCGCCGCCGAACCCGATCGAGAAGCTGCCGCCTCCGCCGCCCTTCTTGGAGAAGCCGAAGGAGAAGCTGGAGCCTCCGAATCCCGAGTGGGCCGGAGCCGGCCGGTGGACCACCTGGGGCGGGGGCGCCTCATGCACCCGCGAGACCGTGCGCGTCGCCTGCGGTGCGGTCTGGGCGAAGCAGACGGTGCCCTTTTGCGCAGCCACCGCGTCGATCGACGCCTGGGTCGCGTGCGCGGCCTCCAGCGCGGCGCCTGCGGACTGGTTGAACCGCTGTACCGCCGACATGGAGCCACCGCCCCAGATGCCGTCGATGCCGCCGGTGTAGCAGCCCACACGGCGCAGTTCCGTCTGCAGCAGCATGGCCAGCTGGACCGGGTTGGCCTCGGGCGCCACGGCCGGGCCAGCAGCGGGATCGAGGCTGACGACCTTGGTGCCCGTCGATGCGGCAGCCGGTGTGTCGGTCGCCTCGACCGCGATGGAGCGCGAGCTGCGCAGCTTGGCTTCGGCGATTGGCGTGTACACGCCGCTCGGGAAGCGGTCGAGATAGGCCTGGAACAGCTTGGTGTCGTTGGAGTCCTTGATCGACGTCCAGAATGTGTGCTCGATGGTTGCGTCGGCCACGTCGATCTTCGCCGGGGCCGCATCGCTCGCCACCGGCGCCGCGGCGCTGGAAGCGATCTTGCTGCCCTGAAAGTAGAACCGTCCGGTCAGCGACGAGTTCTCCCACGGGATCTGCGTGTTGTTCGTCGCCGCCATCACATCCTTGCGCACCTCGATCATGATGTCGTTGATCGTCGCGTTCGGCGTATCGATGTGCTTCAGCAGCGCCGTGGTGAACGGGCTGTTGCGGCCCTTGCCGTCGAGAGCCACGGATCCCGGCTCGGTGGCGAAGGCGATCATCATGCCCGACGCCTTTTCAATGGCCGCCAGTCCGGTGCCCACACTGAGCGAACGGCTGACGCTGGACAGGCTGCGGGTGAGGGGGTTGTCCCGGCAGGCGTCCAGGAACACGAGGCTGACGCGGGTGGTGCGCTGCATCTGCTTCATGATGAGATTGAGCGGCACCGCCTCGAAGTCGAGATCGGACTCGCGCTTCAGCGTGGCTTCGGTCGGAACCAGGTAATTCTCGCCGTTCACCTGCAGCGCGTGACCGGCGTAATAGAGCAGGCTGACGTCGGCTGTGGGCAGCTCCTGCGCGAACAGGCGGATGTGCTCTTCCATGCGGCGGCGATCGAGGTCGAGGCCGGAAATCACATGGAAGCCCAGCTGGCGGAGCTTCTGGCTGATATCGGTGGCGTCGTTGCGGGGATTCTTCAACGTCGCGACATTCTTGTAATCGGAGTTGCCGAGGATGAGCGCCAGGCGCTTTTCGGCGGAGGCGGGTCCGAACGCAGCTACTGTTGCCAGCGCCGCGATGACCAGCGTCTTGGTGAGCCTATTCATCTGAGCCTCCCCCGCCGCGAACGGCGGTGTGTTCGAGTTGCGTTGGGGGAAAGCTAGAAGGCCGGCCATGAACCCGGCCTGAACGGCATGTTTAGACAGGCGTCAGTTTCGCCGCCTCGCACAGCCGGCAAATCCAGAAAAGTACCAATTAAATCAATATGTTGTGTACGCAGATTGCACGGCTACTCGCCGCCCGGGCCGCCAAATTTGAAGGTCTTGCCGATACGAGAGGCGGCCGCCTTCATGGAGGGAACGAAGCGCAGCGCGCCGTCGATGGAGATGCGCGCCTCCGGTGCGGACATGGCGATTCCCCCCAGCAGCTCGCCGTTGTCGGCGCGCACAGGAACCGCGACGCAGACGACCCCATCAATATATTCCTGGTCATCCGTACCGATGCCCGTCTGGCGGATTTTCCGCAGCGCCTTGGCGAGGTCCTTCTGGGTCGTCAGCGTTCGCGAGGTGAATTTCGCCAGCGGCAATGAGCGTAGGAACTGGTCTTGCTCCTGCTCATCCTGCAGGCTGAGCAGCAGCTTGCCGATGGCCGAGGCATGGGCGGGGACGTGGCTGCCCGGCTCGAAGCGCAGGCCCAGCGGCCACTTCGCCTCCACGCGGTCCACATAGATGACTTCAGCTCCGGCCAGCACGCCGAAATTGCAAGTCTCGCCGGTTTCCTCCGACAGGGCCCGCAGCACCGCATGGCGCATGGTGCGCGGCGCCGCCCCCCGCAGCGCCGACAACGCGAAGCGGACCAGCCGTGGTCCCTCCACGAAGCCGCGCTTGCTCTGGTCGCGCTCGACGAAGCCGAGTTCCGCCAGCACCGTGACGATACGGTGGGCAGTGGGTTTGGTCATTCCGGTAATGCGCGCCAGCTCCGCCATGGACAGCGGTGTACCGCTCGCGCTGATCGCGTCTAGGATGGTGAAAGCCTTGCCCATGGCGCCGAACTGAAGCAGGTCGGCGCCGTTGTCTTCGGCATCCTTCTGGCGGCGCACCATCTGGCTGGCGCCTGCCGCAATGCTCCGTCTTGCTTTTCGGTCAGACATATCGAGGATTGCCGATCGCGCCTTGTTGCCGCGCCACTATGCAGACAGGGAAGAGCGGAATCAATTGTCTCGACCCGCGAGAAGGGCAGGTGGGTTGTGGCCGCTGGCCTTCTCCATCAGAGGATGCAACTTGTTGGTTGATTTGACAAAAATTGCAGTGGCTGGCCTTGGCGCTATCGGCGCCGATGTGGTGCGGTGTATCGCGGCTGGGGATATCCCTGCGGCCCGGCTCGCCGCCGTCTCGGCCCGTGACCTGGCAACGGTGCCGCAGCGAATCGCCGCGCTCGGCGCGGCCAACGTGCCCGCATTGCCAATCGAAGAACTGGCGGCTCATGCCGATGTCGTTGTCGAATGCTTGCCCGCCGCGCGATTTGCGCTGCTCGCCGAGAGCGTACTCGGCGCCGGCAAGATCCTTGTAGCGCTTTCCGCCGGAGCTTTGCTCGACCGCATGGATCTGATCGATCTGGCCCGCGGCAGCGGCGGGCGCATCATCGTGCCTACAGGGGCGCTGCTCGGGCTGGACGCGGTGCGCGCCGCCGCGCAGGGCGAAATCCACAGCGTCACCATGATCTCCCGCAAGCCACCCGGCGGATTTGCCGGCGCGCCACTGGTGATCGAGAAGGGCATCGACCTGGATGCACTCACGGAGCCACTGATGCTTTTCGCGGGTCCCGCAGCAGAGGCCGTGCGTCATTTCCCGGCCAACGTGAATGTGGCCGCGGCCCTGTCTCTCGCCGGCATGGGACCGGAGCGAACGCGCATCCAGGTCTGGGCCGATCCGGGCATCACGCGCAACACCCACAGTATACGGGTCGAGTCCGACAGCGCCGCGCTGGACATGACCATCGCCAACATTCCCACGGCGGCCAACCCCCGCACCGGCCGCATCGTCGCAGGAAGCGTGATCGCAGCATTGCGCCGCCTGTCCGACCCGCTGGTCGTCGGCTCCTGACCAAGCAAAAAACGGCTCCCGGGACGAACCCGGGAGCCGGGAGCAAACCGCCTCTAGGAGGCGTTGAGACGTCTAGAGCAGGCCGGCGTTGCGCGCCCACCGGTACTTGGCGCCCAGCACCTCCACCGGAGTCTCGGTGGTGTAGGGATAGGCGACGATGCCGTTGTCGTAGAGATGACGGCAGGCTTCCTCCACTTCGGTATCGCCCACAAGCGAGGCGACGATCGGCTTGTTGATGCCTTTCGCGCGCAGTTCGTTCACCGTGTTCGCCGTCATTGTGGCGAACACCATGGGCGGCGTGATGATGGTGTGCCAGTAGCCGAGGATGAGCGAGTGGATGCGGTCGTCCTCCAGGCCATAGCGGATCGTGTTTTGGTAGGTGGAGGGAGGCTCGCCGCCGGTGATGTCCACCGGATTGCCGGACGCGCCGAAGGGCGGGATGAACTTCTTGAAGCCCTCGTCCAGGTCCTTGGTGAACTTCATCAAGGTGAGGCCGTTGTCGAAGCACGCATCGGACAGGAGCACGCCAGAGCCGCCCGCGCCGGTGATGATGACGACGTTCTCGCCCTTGGGCGTGGGCAGCACCTGCAGCCCCCGCGCAAATTCGAGCATCGAGCGCAGGGACGGCGCGCGGATCACGCCCGCTTCCCTCAGCACGTCGTCATAGATCTTGTCGTTGCCCGCGAGCGCGCCCGTATGCGATGCCGCGGCCTTGGCGCCATATGACGTGCGGCCGGCCTTGAGCATGATCACGGGCTTTTTCTTCGACACACGCTTGGCGACGTCCGCGAAGGCGCGTCCGTCCTTCAGGTCCTCCGCATGCATGGCGATCGCCTGCGTGTTCGGGTCCTGCTCGAAATAGGTGAGCAGGTCGTCCTCGTCCAGGTCCGACTTGTTGCCAAGTCCGACGATGGCCGAGACGCCCATCTTGGTGGAGCGGGCGAAACCGATGATCGACATGCCGACGCCACCCGACTGCGAGGACAGCGCCGCCTTGCCTTTGACGTCGAAGGCGGTGCAGAAGGTCGCGCAGAGATTTTCCGGCGTGTAGTAGAAGCCGTAGATGTTGGGCCCCATGATGCGCACGCCGTGTTTGCGCGCCACCGCGACCAGGTCATCCTGCATCTTGTGCTCGCCGACCTCGCCGAAGCCCGACGGGATCATCACCGCGCCGGGGATCTTCTTCTTGCCGACTTCTTCCATGGCCGCGGCGCAGAACTTGGCCGGGATCGCGAACACCGCCAGGTCGATCTCGCCCGGCACGTCCAGAACGCTCTTGTAGACCTTCTTGCCGAGGATCTCGTCGGCCTTGGGATGTATCGGGTATATCTGGCCGCGATAGCCGCCGTTGATGAGGTTCTTCATCACCGAATTGCCGATCTTGCCGTCCTCCGAAGACGCGCCGACGACGGCCACCGCCTTGGGATGGAAGACCCGGTTCATGGCCTTCAGGATTTGCTGCTGGTTTGGGCGGAAGATTTTCTTCTTCTCCGAGAAGTCCACGGTGATGAGGCAGTCCACCGCGGTGGCGCCCTTCTTGGTGGCGAAGACCGGGTTCAGGTCCAGCTCGGTGATCTCGGGAAAGTCGCTGACCAGCTTTGAGACGTTGACGATGATGTCCGCCAGCGCCTTCTTGTCCACGCCTTCCTGGCCGCGCACGCCCTTGAGCACGTCGGACGCCTTCAGGCTTTCCAGCATGCTCTTCGCCTGGTCCTTGGTGGTGGGGGCAAGGCGGAAGGTGATGTCCTTGAGCACTTCGACGAGGATGCCGCCGAGGCCGAAGGCCACCAGCTTCCCGAAGCTGGGATCGGTAACCGCGCCTACGATCACTTCCTGCGCATTGGACGGCAGCATCTTCTGGATCTGCACGCCGGTGATGTCCGCCTTCTTGTTGTATTTCTTGGCGTTCTTGATGATCGTCGTATAGGCGGCCTTGGCGTCCTT
>JAYZVT010000391.1:0-3883 GCA_036155355.1 Pseudomonadota bacterium | reverse complement strand
GCTGTCGGTACCCGGGGCAGCCCTGCTGACGGTGACAGGCGGCTTTCTATTCGGCATCTGGGTAGGCACGGCAGCAGTCGTCGTCGGCGCGACATTGGGTGCGACAGCGGTTTTTCTGATCGCCAGGACCGCGCTCGGCGAGGCGCTGCGCGCGAAGGCCGGTCCCGCCATCCGCAAGATGGAGCAAGGGTTCCGCGAGAATGCGCTCAGCTACCTGCTGGTGCTTCGTCTTATCCCGCTGTTCCCGTTCTTCCTGGTCAACCTGGTTCCGGCATTCCTCGGCGTGCCGCTGGCGACCTTTGTCGTCGGAACCTTCTTCGGGATCATGCCCGGAACATTCGTCTTTATCTCGATTGGCGCCGGGCTCGGCAGCATTTTCGACTCCATGCAGGAATTCACGCTCAAGGGCGCGCTGACGCCGGAGGTGATCGTCGCGCTGGTCGGTCTCGCCGTGCTGTCGCTCATCCCGGTCGCCTATCGCACGATCAAGGCCCGCAAGGACAACAGGTAACGCGGCGCACACCATTCAACACTTTTAATCGAGGAGCAGTCCCATGTTGATGACAACACAGAAGAAACCCGCACGCGGCAGGTCCGCCCGGGGCGATCTTGAAGGAAAATCGGCGATCGTGACCGGATCGACCAGCGGCATCGGGCTCGGCATAGCCCGCGCCCTGGCGTCCGCCGGAGCGAACGTCATGCTCAACGGCTTCGGCGACAGAAAGGAGATCGACCGCACCCGCGAGAAGATCGAAAAGGAATTTGGCGTGATGGCCGCCTATTCCGCTGCCGACATGTCGAAGCCGGATGACATTGCCGGCATGGCGGAGATGACGCGCCGCGAATTCGGCCAGGTAGACGTGCTGGTGAACAACGCCGGCATCCAGCATGTGGAGAAGATCGAGGATTTCCCCGTGGCCAAGTGGGATGCGATCATCGCCATCAACTTGTCTTCCGCTTTCCATTGCACGCGCGAGGTGGTGGCCGGCATGAAGCAGCGCGGCTGGGGCCGCATCATCAATATCGCCTCGGCCCATGCGCTCGTCGCCTCGCCCTTCAAGTCCGCCTATGTGGCGGCAAAGCACGGTATACTCGGGCTGACCAAGACCGTGGCGCTGGAGACGGCGGAATTCGGCGTCACCTGCAACGCCATTTGCCCGGGCTACGTGTTGACGCCTCTGGTGGAGAAACAGATCCCCGAGACCGCGAAGGCGCGCGGCATAACCGAGGAACAGGTGATACGCGACGTTCTGCTCGCGGCACAGCCGACGCGGAAGTTCGTCACCGTGGAGCAGCTCGGAGCCCTGGCCGTGTTTCTGTGCGGTGACGCCGCGGCCCAGATCACCGGTACTGCGCTGCCTGTTGAGGGCGGCTGGACCGCGCATTAGAGAGGACGGGACCCATGTCCGCCAACGTCAAGACCGCCAATCTCGCGCTGCAAGGCGGAGGCGCCCATGGCGCCTTTGCCTGGGGTGTCCTGGACAGATTGCTCGAGGACGGCCGCATATCCGTGGAAGCGATCAGCGCCACCAGCGCCGGCGCCATGAACGCCGTCGTTTTTGCTTATGGCATTTCGGTAGGCGGTTACGAGGGCGCGCGCGAGAAGCTGGAGGAGTTCTGGAAGGAGATCTCCAGCGCAGGTCAGACCTACAGCCCCATCCGTTCCACGCCCTGGGAGCGGTGGCTGAACGGCTACAACATGGAAATGTCGCCGAGCTTTCACGCCTTCCAGGCGCTGACGCACCTGTTCTCGCCCTACCAGCTCAACCCGCTCAACTTCAATCCGCTGCGCGACGTGCTCGAGAAGGTGGTGGACTTCAAGCGTCTGCACACCTGCAACAAGGCGACGCGGCTCTACATCAGCGCCACCAATGTGCGCACCGGAAAGATCCGCGTCTTCGAGAATACCGAGATGTCTGCTGACGCGATCCTCGCATCGGCCTGCCTGCCATATATCTTCCAGGCGGTCGAAATCGATGGCGAGGCTTACTGGGACGGCGGCTTCATGGGCAACCCGGCCATGTTCCCGTTGATCTACCATTCCAGGTCGAAGGACATCATCATTGTCCATATCAACCCGCTGCGGCGCGACAAGCTGCCCACGACATCAGCGGAAATTTTCAACCGCATCAACGAGATCAGCTTCAATTCCTCGCTGCTCAGGGAAATGCGCGCCATTGCCTTCGTCACCCGGTTGATCGACGACGGCAAACTGAACGGCGGCCAGTACAACCGCATGCTGATCCACTCCATCGACAGCGATGAGGAGATGACCAGGCTCGGTGTGGCCAGCAAGCTCAATCCCGACTGGGATTTCCTCTGTCATCTGCGTGACGCCGGGCGGGCGAGGGCGACAAACTGGCTCGAAGCCAACTTCGCCAAGGTCAACCAGGCGTCCAGCATAGATATCGGCGAAGTCTTTCTATAGCCGCGTTCCGCCTGTCCTGGCGGTCATGGGCGGGCATTCCGGGCGGTGCGTTGCCCCGGGACGCCCGCCTTTTATTTGCTCATGCCTGGCTGCTTGCGCCTATGCGTCCGCGCTATCGAATCCGGAGCCAAACGGCATTTCAGATCGCTCCCCGGCGCGGGCATCTTTCGGGGTGAGCCACGGAGCTTCCTGCGCCGTGATCTCATTCCGATTGATGCCTTGAAGGAGCACACTCCCATGATCAAGACTGCACTGCGTACTCTCGCTTTTGCCGGCGCCCTGTCGGCGCTTTCCGGAATGGCCTTCGCAGGCGACTGCCCCGCCGACAAGGTCAAGGCGGGCGCAACCCCGCCCGGCACGGCGCCCGCCAGCGGCGTCACCGACGATGTGTTGACCACCATCGACATCGTGAAGATCAATCCGGCGTTCAAGGACAACATGTTCCGCATGCGCCGGCTGGTCGTGCAGCCGGGCGGCGTCGTCCCCTGGCATAGCCATGGCGAACGCCCGGCCAACATCTACATCGTCTCCGGCTCGATCACCGAGTATCGCTCGAGCTGCTCGGTGCCGATCGAGCACAAGGCGGGCGAGGCCGTCGCCGAAGCCGGCAAGGAGATCGCCCACTGGTGGAAGAACAACACCGACCAGCCGACCGTGCTGATCTCCGCCGATATCCTTCACATGGAGTCGAAGGACAAGCACCACATGTAAGGGTTTTCCCCTGGAAGACCCCGACAGGCGGCGGGGCGCGAGCTGCCGGACTCCCCCCATCCGGACCGTGCCCCGCTCCCATTCACCGCAAAGGCGCCGCCATGGCTGATACAAGCATGATGAACATGTCCGACCGCATGCAGGTCGATGCCGCACGGCGGACATCGGCGCTGCGCTTTGTCGCCATTGGCGTCATCGGCTTCCTCACCCTCGTCGATCTGTTCGCGGCGCAGGCCATTCTGCCGACGCTGGTCAGGCACTACGCAGTGACGCCGGCCGCCATGGGTTTCGCCGTCAACGCCAGCACCATGGGAATGGCGTTCTCGGGCCTGGCTGTATCGCTTGTCAGCCGGCGCATCAATCGCTGGCGCGGCATCTGGGCCAGCCTTGCGATGCTTGCCATTCCCACGGCGCTGTTGTCGCTGGCGCCCGATCTCCTCACATTCACCTGCCTGCGCGTCATCCAGGGCGTGTTCATGGCCGCCGCCTTCACACTGACCATGGCCTATCTCGCCGAACATCTTGGCGCGGACGATACCGCGAGCGCATTGGCTGCCTACGTGACTGGTATCGTCGCCAGCAATCTGGTGGGCAGATTCGTGTCCGCGGCCGTGGCCGATCATGTCGGCCTCGCGGCCAATTTCCATGTCTTCGCCGGGCTGAACCTCGCCGGGGCCGCGCTGGTCTACTTCAGCTTCGAGCGCATGTCGCCGATGGCCATGCCGCAGGCCGCGCGGTCGCCGC
>JAYZVT010000390.1:0-5421 GCA_036155355.1 Pseudomonadota bacterium | reverse complement strand
GCGATCATCATCGGCGCGGGGCCGGTGGGCCTGTTCGCGGTCTTCGAACTGGGTCTGCTGGATATCAAGGCCCATGTCATCGACATTCTCGACAAGCCGGGTGGGCAGTGTGCGGAGCTGTATCCGGAAAAGCCGATCTACGATATTCCCGGCCTGCCGGTCGTCACCGGCCAAGAGTTGACCGAGCGTCTGCTCAAGCAGTGTGCGCCGTTCGAGCCGCAGTTCCATCTCGGCCAGCGCGTCGATCGGATTTCGCCGCGCGCTGGCGGCGGCTTCCTGCTGGAGACCGATGTGGGCGCGCATTTCGCCTGCAAGGTTGTGGTGATCGCCGCGGGCGGGGGTTCATTCACGCCGAAACGTCCGCCCTTGCCGGGCATCGAGGCGTATGAAGGCAAATCGGTGTTCTACGCCGTGCGGCGGATAGAGGAATTCCGCGGCAAGGATATCGTCATCGCGGGAGGCGGGGACTCCGCGCTCGACTGGACGCTCAACCTGCAGCCGGTGGCGAAGTCGCTGACATTGCTTCACCGCAGGGACAATTTTCGTGCGGCGCCGGATTCGGTGAACAAGATGCGTGCATTGGTCGGCGAGGGAAAGATGTCCTTCAAGCTCGGCCAGGTGATGGAATTGCATGGCAAGGGCGGAATGCTCGAGGCAGTGGGCGCGCGTGACGACGAAGGCATCATCTTCCGCCAGCCTTGCGACGTGCTGCTGCCCTTCTTCGGTCTCACCATGAAGCTCGGTCCGGTGTCCGACTGGGGGTTGAAGCTCGACGACGACCTGATCGTCGTCAACACCGAAACGTTCGAGACGATCCGTCCGGGCGTGTTCGCCATCGGCGATATCAACACCTATCCGGGCAAACTCAAGCTGATCCTGTCGGGTTTCCACGAGGCGGCGCTGATGGCGCAGAAAGCGCATCAGATTGTGCATCCCGACAAGCGGCTGGTGTTCCAGTACACCACGTCCTCATCTAGCCTGCAGAAGAAGCTAGGCGTGCGCTGAGTCCTGCATCTCGTCGTGCGAGGCGTCGCGCGCTGCGGCCGGCGAACGGAACACGGCGATACGGTAGGGGCTGAACAGCGCCAGCTTCAGGCGCAGCCGCCATGTTGGACGAATCTGCTCATAGCCCTTGGCCACGATGTCACCATCGCTGACGGTGCTCATGCCGATGGTTACGATATGTGATGCGAGCCGCCTGACGCGGTTTCCGGCGGCCATCCTGTCGAGGAGTGCTGCGAAGACTTCAGGCTCGAAGGGGTCGAACAGATAGTGGACCGCGTCCTGCGCCGGCGGGGTGTAATTAGCCACATCCGTGCAAATGCATTCCACGTCCCGGCAGAGCATGCGGCTGCGGGGAAACTGGGCGATGTTCATGCGGCAGTCGTCTGTCAACTCCTCCGAAATCTCCACGCCGATGGCTTTCTCGAAAGGAAAGCGGCACGCCATCAGCAGCGGCCGGCCCCGGCCGGCCCCGTAGTCGATGAAGATCGAGCGGTCCAGCCCGCCGCCGACGAGGCTCATCGCCCAGTCGAAGACGAGCCTCGGGGTGGGGTAATAGTCATGTCCGCGCTCGCGCGCCGCCGTGGGAATGCGCAAACGGGTCAATCGAACGAATTCGCGCGTCGGCCGGAAAAAGAGCTGCTCGACCGCACGATCGGGCCCGAGGCGATGCAGCAGCAGCAGCAGGGCGCTGTAATAGCCGGTGAGGGACTTCGTGCGGGTGTTGCGCTTCAGCGACAGCAACATATGCCGGGATGAAACCCCCAGCCTCTTGCCCGATTTGGCCAGGGTCTTGCGACCGCCGATGAATACAGTGGGGAGGCCGCCGGCGGCCTTCTGGATGACGGCGGGCAGGCGCACCAGAACCGCGAAGGCCGGATTCTCCTTCGCCTTTGGCTCCGCCCGGACGGTTTCGGCGTCCTTGCTGCTCGCCTCTGTCATGAGGGCCTCTACCTACTCTCCGGACGCTCCCATAGCGCATCTGCGGCTCGTGCGAAACGGCGGAGCGGCCGGGTGGGGGCGAGCCGACGTTGGCAATCGAGGGGTGACAGGGCGCTCAGCGAATCATGCTATGGGTCTGACAGCGCGCGTTTTCCTGTTCGAGGGCCCTTCGCGCGCATTTTGATTCCAGAGGGCTGCAGCGGGCAAACATGGCCGATACGCGACAAAACGAGGAATTCGTCCGGCTCAAGCTGATCTCCATGTTGCCACGGCTGAGGCGTTTCGCTGTCGTGCTGGCGGGAGAGACTCAGGCGGCGGACACGCTGTTGCGTGAAGGCTGCGAGCGCATGCTTGCGGAATGCCATCGCTACCGCAGGGGAACTCCCTTCGACCGCTGGGCCTTCGCGGAACTCTATGGCTGCTGGATGGGAGCATTGCGCGAGCATCCGATGCCCATGCCGCGGGGACGCGGCGACGGCACGGCTTTTCTGCCAGATGGAGCTTCGGGCCGGTCGGCGGACGGTGATGCTGCGCGCATGTCGCAGATGGTTGCGGCGCTTTCCCCGCAGCAGCGCAGTGCCGCCCTGCTGATCTACGGCGAGAAGCTCGCCTATCACGACGCCGCCAAGGTGCTCGACACGACAACGCAATCGGTGATCGCGAGGGTGGGCCGTGCGCTCGCTTCGCTGATGAACCGCATGACGACCGGCGCCGCGGTGAATGCCGCAGCGGCGACCGTGAAGCAGCTATACCCGGAGAGCCCGGCAACGAAACAGGCAAGCCAATGACAGAACTCAGCGACGAATTGCTGGTGGCGTATGTGGACGGGCAACTGGCGCGGGACCAGTCGAAGGCGATCAAGCGCGTGCTGGACAACGACGACGTCGCTGCCGCCCGCGTAGAAGCCCTGCGCGCGACGCAGAAAAAGCTCGAAGCCGCATTCGAAGCGATGCTTGCCGACGAACTGACCGCGTTGACCGGAAGTACGGCGGCCGTCCAGTCTCCGGCATTTCCCGTCGAGCCGCTGCGCCGTCCGGCCCCGAGACAACGCAAGATGGGCATTGCGCTTGCCGCCTGCGTTGCCTTCGCCTTGCTCGCTCTTGGCGTCTGGGCGCCCTATTTAGCACCGGTGGGCGAGTTGCTGCCGCTGCCGCCTTCCGCAACGAAGGTCGCTGCGCCAGTGGTCACGGCGTCTCTGCCGCCCGCCCCCAAGGGCTGGCTGGCCGATGTGGCCAACGGCCATACACTGCTCGCCCGGGAAAGCCTGGAGGTCAGCCCCGAAAGCCAGTCCAATGCCGACCTGGCCTATTTCCAGATCACCAAGGCAATATCACCGACCGTCATCATTCCCGACCTGTCACAGGCGGGCCTTGGCTTCAGGCGCGCGCAAGTGCTGCGCCGGGAAGGCGATCCGGTGGCGCAGATCGCCTATCTCCCCGATGCGGGTCCCCCGGTCGCGCTCTATGCCAAGGCGAACCGGTCGAAGGACACGCCCTTCATCTTCGACGACGTGAAGGGCATCGCCACGGCGAGCTGGACACAGAAAGACGTGAGCTATGTGCTCGCCGGACTGATGCCGCGCCAGAAGATGGAGAGACTGGCCGCCACGGTGTACGATCAGGTTGCTGCCGCCGCGGATCAGCCTCCGCCGGAGGCTCCGGCAAGTGCCGCCGTGCCTGCCGCTGGTGCCGAGCCTGCCGATGCGCAAATCGCCCCGGCGGAAGCGCCAGCCGCCACGGCTGAGCCCGCGTCACCACCACAACAATAGACGGACGCGCTTCCCTTTGCCGCCGGGTTGAGCCAATCTCCCCGGCGATGACAGCGCGCGTGTTTCATGGCTGACGGCACCCTGGCTTTCCTGCTTCTTTTCGCGGTCGGCTACGTGCTGCTGCTGGCATTCGCCCATCGCGGGCACGGGAGCCGCGGAGGAGGGCTCGAGGAGTTCTTCGTCTCGGGACGCGACCTGGGATTGGGAACCGCGATCGCCACGCTGGGCGCCACCGAGATCGGCCTCATCACCATCGCCTACAACGCGCAGAAGGGATTCAACGAGGGCTTCTCCGCATTCCATATCGGACTGGCAGCCCTTATCGGCTGTCTGTTCGTGGGGCTGGTGGGATTCGTTGTCACGCCGATCAGACGGACGGGGGTGCTGACGCTGCCGGAGTATTACGAGCAGCGCTATGGCAGGGATATCCGCGTCTTCGGCGCCCTGGTAATGGCCGCCGGCGGAATTCTCAACATGGGACTTTTCCTGAAAGTGGCATCGCAATTCATTGCCGCACTGCTTTTGCCCAAGGGTATCGACCTGAATGTCACGGCGGTCATGGTGGGACTGCTGGCGACCGCGGTCGCCTATACCTGCTATGGCGGCATGAGATCGGTGGTCGTCACCGACGTATTCCAGTTCGTCCTGCTGGCTCTCGGCCTCATTGCAGCATGCATTTTCCTGTTGAAAATCATACCTTTGAGTCAAGTTCTTGATGTCGTCTCCGATGTTAAGGGCGCCGATGGGTTCAGCCCGGTCACCAATCCCTCCTTCGGTCTCACCTACATGGCCTGGATGGTGCTGGTCGCGGGCGTGGTGTCTTCCGCCATCTGGCCGACGGCGCTGACCCGGGCTCTGTGCATCGAGAAGGAGGAAACAGTGCGCCGCGCCTATGGGATCGCCTCGGTGGTGTTCATGGCGCGCATGGTGGTTCCAGCCTTCCTTGGTGTCATGGCTATCTGCTATTTCGCCGCCACGGGTCCTGGCCCGAAGGATCTTCTCTCCGGGCAGGGCGGCGACGCGGACCTGCTGGCGACACCGCTGATGCTCGGCCACGCGGCGCCGGGTTGGCTGCTGGCCTTCCTGATCGTGGCCATGTTCGCCTCCTTCATGTCCACGCAGGACAGTTATCTGTTCTGCTGGGCCTCGATCCTGTCGCGCGACGTGGTTGGTGTCCTGCGCGGGACCGAGAACCACGAGCAGGCGCAGAAGCTGGGTACCAGGGTTCTCATTGTCATCATCGCGCTATATGAACTTTATTGGGGGCTCGCCTATGAAGGCAGCGAGGATGTGTGGGATTACCTGGCGGTATCGGGATCGATCTATTTCTGCTCCGGCATCGTGCTGCTGGGCGCAGGCCTCTACTGGAAACGGGCGACGCGGCGCGGGGCGCTGTGGGCTCTCATTCTCGGGTTTTCTGCCGTGCTTGGACTGGGGCCGGTGAAAGCCGCATTCGGCCTTGAGGCGTTGTCGGGGCCCGAAATAGGTTTCCTGGCCATCGCGTTTTCTCTATCGGGTATGGTCGCGGGATCGCTCAGCGAAACGCCAAAGGGCTGATAGCGGGAGGAGGGACATGGGCGAGGGAGGTTGGACGACGCTTTGGGTATCGCTGTTCCTCGTCAGTACGGCGGCCTTCGTCCTGCTCAGCGTCTATGTGCTCGTTGGCGCGGCGAAAACAGCCGTTACCAAGCCGCTGCCGAAAGAGGCGC
>JAYZVT010000389.1:0-4765 GCA_036155355.1 Pseudomonadota bacterium | reverse complement strand
GGTAGAAGACGCGCGACAGATCGAACCCGGCTTCGCGCAGAGGCGCGCGTATCGGCTCATGCTCGTCGCCGACCGGCAGGGCGGTCGAGGCGCCGACGACGCGGTCGCCGTCGAAGGCGGCGACGCAACAGGCCCCGGGCGAATTGGCGAATCCGGCAAGGTATTTTTTCTCGTAGGCGAGGTCGCCATCATAGAGGTAAGGCCAATCGCGGAAGACGCGGATGCGAAGACGGGCGATGTCACCAAGCCTTTCCTCCAGGCCCTTTCCTGGTGTGAGTGTGACGGCGCGTACTCCGTCCTGTCTTGTTTTCATGCGTTTCATCGCCGACTTTCCTCGCGTCCGCGGCGCGCCCGGGCAAGAAAAAATCCGACATCCATGACTTTCATCTTCATCTCGCTAATGCGAAAGCTATCCTTGAACAGGGCGCTTACGGATAAATTCGATTGACTAAACCGCGCCGGTGAGCGAAAGGGCAAATGCCGCAGGGGCGCGCGGTGGTCCGGTTTGTTTGCACAGAATGACGGGGGATCGCGCGTGAGTCTGAACATTATACCGGTCTGGCGCGGCAACAGCCGGTGACGACTGCAGATTGGAATTGGAATGGCTACCGGTGTCGTGAAGTGGTTCAACACCACAAAAGGTTATGGTTTCATCAAGCCTGATCAGGATGGTCCGGACGTATTCGTCCACATCACTGCTGTTCAGGCGGCGGGTATGGACAGTCTGAAGGAAGGCCAGACGATTTCCTTTGAACTGGAAACCGGCCGGAATGGCAAGAAGGCAGCGGTTAACCTGAAGGTTACCGGCTAGCTTTCGAGCGGGGGGCAAGGCGGTTCGGCCGCATCTTGCGGTGCGGCGGCGGTGCCGCGCGTCCTGAACTGCGCCGGGGCACCGTCCCGGCATTTTCATTCATAGCCCGACTTCCCCAGCCGTCTTGCATGCTGCAATGTGGCCGCAAGCGTGTTGCAGGGAGGACGTCCACATGGCGAGCGAATATCTGAAAAAGGCCGCGAAGACGGCGGCTTCGGGCGAGGAAGACGTTCGCGCGCAAGTCGCCGCCATGCTGGCCGAAATCGAAGCGGGGGGCGAGGACAAGGCGCGGGAATATGCCAGCCGCTTCGACAAGTGGGATGGCGAGATCGTGGTTTCGCCACAGGCACGCAAGGCCGCGGCCAAACAGGTGCCGGACAAGCTAAAGACCGATATCCGTTTTTCCCACGAGCAGGTGCGCCGCTTCGCGGAGGCGCAGCGCGCGGCGATCAGAGATGTCGAGACGGAACTGTCACCGGGGCTGATAGCGGGTCACCGCAACATTCCCGTCACGACGGCAGGCTGTTACGTGCCGGGCGGCCGCTATGCCCACATCGCTTCGGCGATCATGTCGGTGACGACGGCGAAGGTGGCCGGCGTGCCCAATGTCATTGCCTGTTCGCCGCCCAAGCCCGGCGCCGGCATCCATCCGGCCATTCTCTACAGTCTCGATCTGTGCGGCGCCGACACCATCCTCAATCTCGGCGGCGTGCAGGGCATCGCCGCACTTGCCTTCGGACAATTCACCGGCAAGCCGGCGGATATTCTTGTTGGCCCGGGAAACCAGTTCGTGGCGGAGGCGAAGCGCATCCTGTTCGGCAGGGTCGGCATCGACATGTTCGCGGGGCCGACCGAGATCCTCGTCATCGCCGACAAGACCGCTGACCCTGAAAT
Organism: Pseudomonadota bacterium; assembly: GCA_036155355.1. GTDB lineage: Bacteria > Pseudomonadota > Alphaproteobacteria > Rhizobiales > Methyloligellaceae > JAYZVT01. The sequence continues at coordinate 3,060 of JAYZVT010000389.1, read as the reverse complement.
CGTCGCCTATGACCTCGTGGGGCAGGCGGAGCATGGATATAACTCTCCCGCCTGGCTGATAACCCTCGACAAGGCGCTGGGGGAAAAAGTGCTGGCGATGGTTCCCAAGCTGATCGCCGATCTGCCCGAAACCAATGCGAAGAATGCCGCCGACGCCTGGCGCGACTATGGCGAAATCATCGTTGCCAAGTCGCGGGAAGAGGCAGTGAAGCTCTCCGACGCCTATGCGGCCGAGCATCTGGAAGTGCATTGCGCCGACCCGGAGTGGTGGCTCAAGTCGTTGAGCAACTACGGCTCGCTGTTCCTTGGCGAGGAGACCACCGTGGCCTATGGCGACAAGGCGGCGGGCCCGAACCACATCCTGCCGACCAAAGGGGCTGCCCGCTATACGGGCGGTCTGTCCGTCGGCAAATTCCTCAAGACAGTCACGTGGCAGCGCATGTCGCGGGAGGCCAGCAAGACAGTGGGCGCGGCGGCAGCCCGCATCTCCCGCCTGGAAGGCATGGAGGCCCATGCGCGCACCACCGACATACGCCTCGCCAAGTGGTTTCCGGGCGAGAATTTCGACCTGACCATCGCCGACTGAGACGACATGGCCGAGAACTCCTACATACAGTCCCTGTTCAGCCTTGAAGACCGCGTGGCCCTGGTCACTGGCGGGTCCTCCGGTCTCGGACGGCGCATGGCTTTCGCCATGGCGCGGGCCGGCGCCGCGGTGGTGCTGGCCGCGCGTCGTGCGGATGCGCTCATGGACGCCAAGGCGGAAATCGAGGATGCCGGAGGCCGTGCCGCGACGCTCGAGGCCGACCTGCTGGCCGGCGACGATGCCATCGCCGCCTGCGCGGAGGCCGCGGCCGAGCCTTTCGGCGCGCCGGATATTCTCGTCAATGCCGCCGGCATCAACCTGCGCGAGCCGCCCGAGAAGGTGACGCCGGAGAGCTGGGACCGCACGCTGCGCATCAACCTGACAGTTCCATTCTTCCTGGCGCGGGCACTGGTGCCAGGAATGAAGGCGAAGGGCGGGGGCGCGATCATCAATATTGCCTCGCTGCAATCCTTCCGGGCCATGGCCAACGGCATCGCCTATGGCTCGTCCAAGGGCGGCGTGGCGCAGCTGACGCGCGCCATGGCGCAGGCTTGGTCGGGCGACGGCATCACCGCAAATGCGCTGGTGCCGGGCATGTTCCCGACGGAATTGACGGGTCCGCTATTCGCAGATGCGGCGACGCGCGACCGGCTGGCGGCGGCGACCGCCATCGGGCGGAATGGCGAACTCCCCGACATTGACGGGGCAACCATCTTCCTCGCCTCGCGGGCAGGCAGCTACATCACCGGTGTGCTGCTGCCAGTCGATGGGGGGTTCCTGGCGAAATGAAGCGGACCTACGGACATGCCACGGAAAGAGTGCTGACATGAGAGACCTCGCCAGGCCCGGACGGTCGCCGGTCCATTCCACCCATGGAATGGCCTGCACGTCCCATCCCCTTTCCAGCGAAACGGCAATTGACGTGCTCAGGCAGGGCGGCAACGCGCTCGACGCAGCGGTAGCGGCCTGCGCGGTGCAATGCGTTGTGGAGCCGGAATCGACAGGCATCGGCGGCGACTGCTTCTGCCTCTACGCACCCGAGGGCTCGGGGGACCTGATCGCCTACAACGGATCGGGACGCGCGCCGGGCGCGGCCACGGCTGAATGGTATGCGGGTAAGGGAATCCGACAGATCGAGCGTTACTCGCCCCATGCCGTCACCGTGCCGGGCTCGATCGAGGCATGGGCGCGGCTGATCGAGGATTACGGAACGAAGCCGCTGGCCGAGCTGCTTGCTCCAGCCATCGGTTTGGCGCGCGACGGCTATCCGATTTCCTCCCGCGTCTCCTTCGACTTCACTGTCGAGGCGCCGGCGCTGAAAAAGGACATGGCGGCCACGCGGCTGTTCCTTCCGGGCGGCAAGGCGCCGCGGCCCGGCTCCATCCATCGCCAGCCGGGTCTGGCCCGCACGCTTGAGAGGATTGCCAGGCAGGGCCCCGATGGCTTCTACGCCGGGCCGGTGGCGCAGGAGATCGTGGAACTGCTGCAAAAGATGGGCGGCCTGCACACCATGCAGGACTTCGCTGACGCTAAGGGAGAATATGTCGCGCCCATCTCGACGGACTATCGGGGCCACAAGGTCCATGAGTGTCCGCCCAACGGGCAGGGCATCATCGCGCTGCTGCTGCTCAATATCCTGGAAGGCTTCGAGACTGCCGCTGGCGGGCCGCTGGCGCTGGAGCGCGTGGTGGCGGAGATCGAGGCGGGACGGCGGGCCTATGCCGACCGAACGCTTTATGTCGCGGATCCCGACCAGGCCGAGGTGCCGGTGGAGATGCTGCTTTCGGAATCCCATGCGGCGAAGTACCGCGAGGAAATCCGTGCCGCAGCGAAGCTTGGTTCACCGGCTGCGTACTCGGCCGGAGCGCACAACAGCACGGTCTACATCTGCGTCGTGGACAAGGACCGCAACGTGGCGAGTTTCATCAATACACTGTTCAGTCCGTTCGGAAGCTGCATCTTCGCGCCGGAGTCTGGCGTGATGCTGCAGAACCGGGGCCAGGGGTTCGTGCTCGATCCCGACCACCCCAACTGCATCGCGCCAGGCAAGCGGCCCATGCATACGATCATTCCGGGCATGGTCACGAAGGACGACCGCGCGGTGATGCCTTTTGGCGTCATGGGTGGCGATTATCAGGCCTTCGGCCACATGCAGTTGCTCTCGCGATTTCTGGAGTTCCGGCTCGATCTTCAGGAATCCATGGATATGACCCGTTTTTTCCCGGATCCCCAGGGCGACAGGGTGCAGATCGAAAGTACGCTGCCCGGGCATCTGGCCGAAGACCTGATGTCGCTGGGATACAAGCTCAGTCAGCCGGTCAAGCCGCATGGCGGTTCGCAGGCGATCTGGATCGACTGGGAGCAGGGCGTTCTGACGGGCGGCTCCGATCCAAGAAAAGACGGCTGTGCAATCGGTTATTAGCCCAATTGGATCGCCCACAGACGCAGGCCGCATTCTGTGCTAGGGATTCAGT
>JAYZVT010000388.1:0-4453 GCA_036155355.1 Pseudomonadota bacterium | reverse complement strand
GGCCGGTCTTGCGAATATCCAGGCCAGCATCGGCGAACAGCCTTGCCGCCGATTCCATAAGGCGCCCCTTGGAGGGAATAGCCAATATGAGCCTGTCCCGGGTCATGTACCCTCCCCCCGGACCATGGCCAGGAGGCGCTCGGTGTGGATGGCAGCGCCCACGGCCGGCACGCGCGCGGACGCGCCGATGCCGGTCAGCAGGCTGTCATAGCGCCCACCACCTGCCACCTGGCCGCCGCGCCCCAGATCGGGCACCTCCACCTGGTAGACGAGGCCGGTGTAATATTCGAGATCGCGCCCGAACTCGGCAGAGAACTGGGCCGTCGCCAGATCGACTCCATTCTCCGCGAACAGATTGAGCCGGTGCTGGAACTGGGTGAGCGGCTCGTTCAGGTCTATGCCCGCGGCACTGACCAGATCGTCGATGCGCGCCAACGCCGCGCGCGGAGGGCCATCCACGGCAAGATAACCTTCGATCAAGTCAATCGCCTTTTTCGGCAGCGGTGCCTCCTTTATGTCGGCGGCCTTGTCGATCAGGCGTTCGGCGATCTCGCCGAGCGTGCGCTCTCCGAATAGCGGGATGTCGAGACGCGCGAGGTGTTTCGAGACAATCTCCTGTGCGCCTTCCGGATCGGCAGGGTCGATCTTGCGCAGCAGTTTGCCATTCCCGGCGATGCCGCTGCCAGATGGCTCCGCCATGTCGCGAAGGAGGTCGCGGAATGCCTGGGCCCGCCAGAAAAAGTGACGCAGACGCTCGCGCCAGCGGTCCGGGATATCCAGCGCCGCGACCAGGGCGGCGAACAGGCCGAGATCGCCGAAGCGGATCTGGAAGCCCTCCAGTCCGGATACGCGCAGCGCCTCGAGGGCAAGGGCGAGCACCTCGGCTTCCGCATGCTCGGCGGAGGCGCCGCCAATGAACTCAACCCCCGCCTGACGGAACTCGCGCGGCCGCGTGGGGTCATTGCCGCCAGGCTGATAGCGAAATGCCGGACCGTTGTAGCAGTAACGGGCCTCGACGTTGGCCTCGGGATGCCGCTCCAGGTAGAGGCGGCAGACGGGAATGGTCAGGTCGGGACGAAGGCACAGCTCCTCGCCGTCATTGTCGGTGAAGACATAGGTGCGGCTGCGGACGGCCTCGCCTATCTGGTCGAGGAACAGTCCGGCCGGCTGCAGGATCGCGGGCGCGACCGGCTCGTAGCCCGCGGCATTGAAGGTTTCCATGATGCGGGCCGCCTGCGCCTCGAGCGCGGCAAAGCGTGTGGCCGATTCAGCCGTCATGGCTCAGCCCTGCTGCTGCTTGAGAAGCTTGCGGACTTCCTGCACGAGGTCGGCCTCGGCCACGGCGAACTGGGCCGGGCGGCTCTCCCGCCACTCGGCGTTATCGGCGATGGCTTCGGCCAGGCGCGCGCCCTCGATCAGGTCCTTGATCTGGACTTCGCCCCTGGCCTTCTCGTCGGGCCCCTGGATGACGACGCAGGGGCTGCCGCGCTGGTCGGCATATTTGAACTGCTGTCCCATGTTCTTCGGATTGCCGAGATACATTTCCGCGGCGATGCCGGCCTGGCGCAGCGCCTGCACCATGCGCTGGTAGTCGGCCATGCGGTCCTTGTCGAAGACCGTCACCACTACCGGCCCGGGCGCGGATGCGGCGTCGAGCTTGCCCAGCGCCTTCATCGCGGCCGCGAGCCGCGAGACGCCAATGGAGAAACCCGTGGCGGGGACTTTCGTTCCGGTGAAACGTTCGATGAGGCCGTCATAGCGCCCGCCGCCGCCGACTGATCCGAAGCGCACCGGGCGGCCCTTGTCGTCCTTGATCTCGAAGGTCAGCTCCGCCTCGAAGACGGGACCGGTGTAATATTCGAGGCCGCGGACGCAGGAGGGGTCGAATCGAATTCGTTTCGATCCATAGCCAGCCGCCGGTAGCACCTTGAACATCTCTTCAAGTTCGTCAATTGCATGCCGACCACTAGGAGATGACTCAAAAAACCCCGACAAGCCGGTCAAGGTGTTTATGCTGGAGTAAGGCCAGCCACCTTCCGTGACATGCTCATCGCCCGACACCATCAGATCAGACGGAGACGATGGTTCGTAATGCTCCATTCCTTGAGCAAACAGAAAATCACAAACTAGATCTACTTGTTCAACGGCAAGCCCCGCGCCCTTGGTGAAATCGCCGGATTCATCCTTCCGGCCCTTGCCTAAGAGCAATCTCACACCCTCAACGCCGAGACGGTCCAGCTTGTCGATGGCGCGCAAGACGGTAAGACGCTGGCCATCCTCCTTCACACCGATGGACTCCAGCACGCCGTCCAGCACCTTGCGTTTGTTGACCTTGATGACGTACTGGCCCTTCTCGAAACCCAGCGCCTCCATGGTATCGGCGGCGAGCATGCACATCTCGGCGTCGGCGGCAACCGATGGCGCGCCGACGGTGTCGGCGTCGAACTGGGTGAACTGGCGGTAGCGTCCCGGCCCTGGCTTCTCGTTGCGCCAGACAGCGCCCGTCTGGTAGCGGCGGAAGGGCTTGGGCAGGTTGTTGAAGTTTTCGGCGACGTAGCGGGCGAGCGGCGCGGTCAGGTCGTAGCGCAGCGACAGCCATTGCTCGTCGTCGTCCTGGAAGGAGAACACGCCTTCGTTCGGCCGGTCCTGGTCGGGAAGGAACTTGCCGAGCGCGTCGGTGAACTCGATGGCCGGCGTTTCCAGCGGCTCGAAGCCGTAGCGCTCATAGACGGCGCGGATGGCGTCGAGCATTGTCCGCTCGGCGCGGATGTCCGCGGCCGATGAATCGACCAGGCCTCGCGGGAGGCGCGCCTTCGGGCGAGCTGGTTTCTTCGGCTTGGCCATGACGCCCGTGGATCAGCGAAAAAGTCCCATAGTTGGGCTGCGTTCTAGCCGATCCCCGGAGGTGCCACAAGGCGGGCCTGCCCGCCTGCCGGCCTCAGTCAAACAGGGCGTCGATGTCGTCCTGGGAGGCGACGTTGGCGTCGGTCCGGAGGGCCGGGCCGTTCAGCAGGGCCTTGTCGCCTTCACGCTCGATGACCTCGGCGGGCTCCAGATCCTTGAAGTTCTCGATGCCGCCCCAGATCTTCATCATGGAGTCGACCCGGCGCTCGATGAAGCGAAAGGCATTGACGACCTTGGTGATGCGCTGCCCGGTCAGGTCCTGGAAGTTGCAGGCCTCGAAGATCTTGACGACCTGGTCCTGGATATCGCTGGCCTGGTCCTGATTGCGCGACATCTTTAGCGACGCCACGAGTTCAGCCGCCTGGCTGTCGATCTGCTCGGTGGCATGCAAGATTGTCTCGGTCGCCTGCTCCGTGCCCGTCACGATCTGGCTCAGTTCGTCGGTCATGCGCCCCATATCGGCGCCGTCAAAGCCATCCTTGTGCAGGGTCGCAATCTCCTGCTTGGTCTTGTTTATGGCGTTGTAGATGCGCGTCAGCTCGTCCTTGATCTTTCGAGCCTCGTAGAGATCGTGCTTGTAGTCCTCGATGATCTTGCTCGACATCTCGTCGCCGGCGCCGAGCTTGGTCCTGATGTCGGAGAGCGCTGCCATGATTTCGCGATGCCGCGCGTCGTCGCCTCCCACCGAGGGCAAAGCCACGGCTCCGCCGCCCGATGCTTTCTGGGCCGCGAACTGCTCGATGCGGAATACGCGCTTCCGGGACGCGGACATTGACTTACCCCCACTGCGGTTTGGACCAGATTGCCTCTCAGTTCCTAACAATCTGTTCACCCTATGGGCCGGACGGCGGCGAGATTGGCTTAGGTCCCGCCGAAAACAGAAAAAGGCGGCCCCTCGGGACCGCCTTAACCTTCCATTCAGCATAAGCAAGCGTCAGGTGATGCGCTTGTAGGCCGGCAGCGTGAGGAAGGGATCGAGCTTGTCGGATTCCGCCAGGGACTCGAATATCCCGATGGCCTCGGGGAAGCGGCCCGCATCATACACCTTGGCGCCCAACGCTTCGCGCAGCTTCGCCATTTCGTCCTTGAGCAACTCCCCGACCAGCGCTTTCGTCACCGGCCGGCCGTCATCGAGCGCCGCCTTGTGCTGCAGCCACTGCCAGATTTGCGTTCGCGAAATTTCCGCCGTCGCCGCGTCCTCCATCAGATTGTAAAGCGGAACCGCACCGCTTCCACGCAGCCAGGCCTCGATGTATTGCACGCCGACGCGGATATTGGTGCGCAGGCCCTCCTCGGTGCGGGTGCCCTGATGAGGCTGGAGCAAGTCCTTCTGCGACACGTTGGCGCCAGGCCGCTTGCCAAGCTGATTGTCGCCCTTCATCAGCTTCTCGAAGACCTCCCGGGCGATCGGCACAAGATCGGGATGTGCCACCCAGGTACCGTCGCAGCCCTCGCGGACTTCACGTTCCTTGTCAGCCTGTACCGCCGCCATCGCCTTTGCATTGGTCTCGGGATCGCGCCGGTTGGGAATCTGCGCCGCCATGCCGCC